>JBOFIL010000583.1:0-3250 GCA_051650165.1 Allobosea sp. | reverse complement strand
CTGCAGCGCTGGGCTGGGCTGTACTCGCCTATGCGGCGCTTGATTTCGGATTTTTCCAGCGCATCCTGCCGCTGGCCTCCTCGACCGAGCGCATTTACCGCGCGGCCACCGAGGCGGCGCTTTCCGCCACGCTGCTGGTCTTCCTCTTCGCCTATCTCAATCTGGGTCGCTGGCATGTGCGCTACAGCCATGTGACGGCCGTGTGGCTTGTCGGCCTGGCTGGGCTGCTGGCGCTGGCGGTGTTCGATGCGCCGATGGCGGCGGGCGTCGCACGCATCTCGCTTGCGGCGATTGCAGCTGTGGGTTTCGTGCTGATTCTGCATCTTGCCAGCCATGGCTATGAGCGCGCTGTGCTGCTGATGCCGACATGGGCGGTGCTGACGGCCTGGATCGTGGCTGGCACCTTCGCGGTCACGGGTCAGCTCACCAGCGATCTTGCCCCGCCGGCACTGGTGGGCGGGCTGGTGCTGATCGTGATGCTGATCGGCTTCACCTGCATCCAGCACGCCTTTGTTGGCAGCGGCGTAGCGCTTGGCGGTGTGAGCGATGGCGAGCGGCGCGCGCTTGCCCTGACAGGCGCGGGTGATTGGGTGTTCGACTGGCATGTCAGCGCGGACAGGATATTTGCCTCGCCCGAAGTGGAGATGTTGCTTGGCCTGCCCGGCAATACGCTCGATGGCCCCGCCTCCGCCTGGCTTGACCATATTCACCCCACTGACCGCGACCGCTACAAGGTGATGCTCGACACCATGCTGGAGCAAAGGCGCGGGCGCATTGCGCTCGATTTCCGGATGCGCTCCCAAACCGGCCCCTATCACTGGCTGAGCTTGCGGGCTGGCCCGATGGTTGGCTCGGATGGCGAGGTAATGCGCATTGTCGGCACGCTCTGCGATGTCACCGAAGCAAAGATGTCGCAGGAGCGGCTGCTGCATGATGCCGTGCATGACAAGCTCACCGGCCTGCCCAATCGTGAGCTCTTCCGGGATCGGCTTGATGCGCTGATGGGCTATGCCGGCGCCGAGGATGGCGTGCGCCCCACTGTGATGCTGATCGACATTGATCGCTACAAGCAGGTCAATGAATCGCTCGGCCTTGCCGCAGGCGATTCCATCCTTCTGACCTTGACGCGCCGCCTTGAGCGCCTGCTCCGACCCAAGGACTCGCTCTCGCGCCTTGGCGGCGACCAGTTCGGCCTGATCCTCGTCTCCGAGCGCGAACCCGAACGCATCATGGCGCTGGCCGAGCTTGTGCGCCGCGCCATTGCAACCCCCGTCACGTTTAACGAGCGCGAAGTGGTCCTGACCTGTGCGGTGGGATTGTCGATGCTCGATCTCGCCACCGCGCCCAAGGCCGATGATCTGATCAAGAATGCCGAGATCGCGCTCGCCCATGCCAAGCGACAGGGCGGGGACAGGACCGAGATTTTCCGCCCTGTGATGAAGAGCGCCCGCAACGACCGGCTGGCATTGGAAGCTGATCTGCGCCGCGCTCTGGAGCGCGGCGAGATAGAGGTGGTCTATCAGCCGATTGTGCGGCTTGAAGATCGCACTGTCGCTGGTTTCGAGGCGCTCATGCGCTGGAACCATCCGCGCGAGGGCCGCATTCCGCCGCAGGATTTCATCCCGATCGCCGAGGAAACCGGGCTGATTGTCAGCCTTGGGGCCTTCATCCTGGAGCGAGCCGCACGCGAGCTGGCTGCGTGGCAGGCAGCGCTTGATGTAGAGCCGCCGATTTTTGCAAGTGTCAATGTGTCAAGCCGGCAGCTGCTCCGCTCTGATCTGCTGCAGGATGTGAAGACCGCGCTCGCCCGCGCCCGCGTGTTGCCCGGCACGCTCAAGCTTGAGATCACCGAGAGCCTGGTGATGGAAAACCCGGAATATGCGGCGCAGATGCTGGTGCGAATCCGCGAGCTTGGTGCCGGGCTATCGCTCGATGATTTCGGCACGGGCTACTCCTCGCTGTCGTATCTCCAGCGCTTCCCGTTTGACACGATCAAGATCGACCAGAGCTTCGTGCGTGCCATCGGGCAAGGCAAGCCCCCCGTCATTCTGCGCTCCATTGTGGCGCTGGCCGCTGATCTCAACATGGATGTGGTGGCGGAAGGGGCAGAAAGCGAAAGCGACGCCATCGAGCTTTACCAGCTCGGCTGCCAATATGCGCAAGGCTACGCCTTTGGCGAGCCGATGACCGCCGCAGCAGCACGCAAGCTTGTGGGAGCAGCGATAGCTGAGTGAGGTAGCTCGGCTGCCGGAACCACACAGGTCCAAGCTCTCACTTTCCGCAAAGCGCCAATGGCGCTTTCTTAAAAGCCGCGCTAGGCTTGTGGTTCACGCCAGCCACAGGCCATGCCGATGATGCCCAAGACACTCACGTCCAGGACGCCAACATCTAAGACCCCGTCACCCAAGACCGCCCTGCCCGCAAATCATCCGCGCCTCACCAAGCGGCCCTTCAGCCAGGGCGAGCTGTTTGTTGACGGGCTGATCCACGCCATCGCTCTGCTGGCGGCGATCGTGGGCCTTGCCGTGCTGATCATGCTGGTGGTGCTGAAACGCAGCGGCGTCGAGCTGACTGCCACCATCATCTACGGCATTGGCCTGCTGTTCATGCTCGGCTTCTCGGCGGCCTATAATCTCGTGCCGGCATCGGATCTGAAATGGCTCCTGCGCCGCTTCGATCATTCCTCGATCTATCTGATGATCGCCGGTACTTACACGCCGCTCCTGACGCAATTCAACGACAGCTTCTGGGCCTGGACCCTCGCCGCCATCGTCTGGGGCGGAGCGCTGATCGGCATCACGCTGAAGCTCGCGCTGCCCGGTCGCTTCGACCGCGCGGCGATCCTCGTCTATCTCGCGCTCGGAGCCTCAGCGCTGCTGGCCATCCGCCCGATGATGGCCTCGCTGCCGCCCGCTACGGTGACGCTGCTCGCCATTGGCGGCGCACTCTATGCCTCGGGTGTGGGGTTCTATTTGTGGAAGAGCCTCAAGTTTCACAATGCCATCTGGCATGGCTTCGTGGTGAGCGCGGTCGGCTGCCACTACGCCGCCATCGCACATGCAATGGTGGGCGGGGCTTGAGGGGACAAAGTGAGAGGCCTGCTGCGTCGAGCCATTCGGAACTGAGGAGCGGGTTTCTTGCACCCTAAGTGTTGGCTTGAGCCGCACTGCCACCCGCCCCCTCAAGGGGCCGGATGAAGAGAGGGGTGATGCCCCTTACTCCGCGGCGGGCCGCCCCTGCGCATAACCCA
>JBOFIL010000582.1:0-12864 GCA_051650165.1 Allobosea sp. | reverse complement strand
TCACTCGTCATTCGTGATGTGCCTGATCCTATCCCTGCTCGCGGCGAGGTGTTGGTGCGCGTCAGTGCCGCAGCGCTCAACTTCTTCGATACGCTGATCATTCAGGGACGTTATCAGGTGAAGCCGGCCATGCCGTTTTCGCCATCTGCCGAATTTGCAGGTGTGGTGGCGGCTTTGGGGGAGGGCGTCACCGGTTTTGCGATTGGTCAACGCGTCGCTGGCCATTCCGGCATTGGCGCAGCGCGCGAGCTGGCCACTATTGCAGCAGATCGGCTTGTCGCGGTGCCAGCGGGTCTGAGCGATGCGCAGGCTGCCGGCCTGTTCGTGACCTATGGCACCGGAATGCATGCGCTGATCGACCGGGCTGGGCTGAAACCTGGCGAGACGCTGGCTGTGCTAGGCGCGGCAGGTGGTGCGGGCCTCGCCGCGGTCGAGATTGGCGCGGCGTTGGGCGCCCGCGTCATTGCCTGTGCTTCCAGCGATGACAAGCTGGCTCTGGCGAGCGCGCATGGCGCGGCGGAGGTTCTCAATTATACGCAAGCTAATCTGCGCGAGGGGCTGAAGCGCCTGACAGAGGGGCGCGGCGTCGATGTGCTTTATGATGCTGTCGGGGGCGATCTGGCCGAGCCGGCTGTGCGCTCCATGGCCTGGGGCGGGCGCTATCTGGTGGTGGGGTTTGCCGGCGGTGACATCCCGCGCATTCCGCTCAACCTTTTGTTGCTCAAGGGCTGCGATCTGCGCGGTGTGTTCTGGGGCGAGTTTGTCGCACGTGAGCCAGCCCGCAACCGGGATCATATTGCGCAGGTGATGCAATGGGCCGCTGACGGGCGAATTTCCCCGCGCGTACACGGGGCATTCCCGCTTGAAGAAGCTTCTGCGGCATTTGCCGAAATCATCAGCCGTCGCGCCGTTGGCAAGGTGGTGTTGACGCTCTGAGTTTGCGCTACAGCCCGGCCAATGTTTCGCGTGCCTTGTCGCGATGTTCCGGGCGGATGGCTCCCGCGACGGTCGCCAGCGCAGCTGCGATCACTGCCGCATCATCGGTGAAGCCGATCAGCGGCAGAAAATCCGGCATCGCATCCACAGGCAGCACGAAATAGCCAAGTGCGCCAAGCAAGGTGTAGCGCACGCGCCGGGGCGTCGCGGGATCACGCGCGCAGAACCATGCTGCCAGCGCGTCTTCAGCGAAGGGCAGTTTGCCTGCCATGCGCTTCAGCAGCGCAAAAACCTTGCTTCCCAGTCGCTCTTCATCGCGGATATTACTGCGAATGGCCGAAATCTCGTCGCGGGTGAACTCCCGTCCGAACGGGTTGCTGCTGTAGGGGCGGGCCATTTGGCACCTCAAGTCTCAAGCCGGCATGAATGCCGAGCGAGTGAGAGATGGCCCCGTCATGCCTCGCGCGCAAGAGGTCTGTGCACCGGCATGTGTTGCTGGGCTTGGAGAGGCGCAGGCCGCAGTCTACAAAGGCTCAAAGCAAACCAAAATCAGGAAACGACCCATGCAGATCAAGGGAATGGCCGCCATCGTCACGGGCGGAGCTTCTGGCCTCGGAGAAGCCACAGCAAGGATGCTCGCAGGCGATGGCGCGAAAGTAGCGCTGTTCGATATGAATGCGCAGGCTGGCGAGGCGCTGGCGAAGGAAATCGGCGGCGTGTTCTGCGGCTGTGATGTCTCGGATGAGGCGTCTGTCGATGCCGCGCTGGCCAAGGCGCGCGGCGCGCATGGCACCGAGCGCATTCTCATCAACTGCGCGGGCATTGCCCCGGGCCGGCGTGTTGTTTCCAAGAAGCGCGACACGGGCGAGCTTGTTGCCCACGACATGGCGACCTTCACCAAGACCATTCATGTCAATTTGATTGGCACCTTCCAGATGATTGCCAAATCAGCGCGGGCCATGGCGGCGCTTGACCCTGTCACCAAGGATGGGGGGCGGGGCGTGATGATCTGCACGGCGTCGGTCGCGGCGGAGGATGGCCAGATCGGCCAGGCGGCCTATGCGGCCTCAAAAGGCGGCGTTGTCGGGATGACATTGCCGATCGCGCGTGATCTCGCCGGCTCGGGCATCCGCGTGATGACGATCATGCCCGGCCTGTTCATGACGCCGATGTTTGCGAGTGTGGCTGATGAATACCGTAAGGCGCTGGAGGCGAGCGTGCCCTTCCCCTCGCGCCTTGGGGACCCAGGCGAATATGCCGCCTTGGCGAAGAGCATCATCGAGAATGACATGCTCAACGGCACGGCGATCCGCCTCGATGGCGCGATCAGGCTCGCGCCGAAATAGGGCTCAAGCCGCCCGCTTAGCGCCCACAAGGCTCTGGAACATCGGCAAGCCATCGAGCCCGCCGGTGAGGCCTTCGATCAGGTTTTCCGGGTGCGGCATCATGCCCAGCACGCGCAAGTTCGGCGAATAGATGCCTGCGATGTCGTTCAGCGAGCCGTTCGGATTGGCCGCGCCGCCAACCTTCCCGCTGGCGTCACAATAGCGGAACGCAACGAGGCCTTCGCCTTCCAGTCGTGTCAGCGTCTCGCCATCGCAAGCATAATTGCCCTCGCCATGGGCAATGCAGACATCAATGGCCTGGCCCTTGGCATAGTGGCTGGTGAAGGGCGTATCAGCGCGCTCGACCTTGAGATGCTGGCGGCGGCATACGAAGCGCAAGCCCGCATTGCGCATCAACACGCCCGGCAAAAGCCCGGCCTCGCAGGCAATCTGGAAGCCATTGCAGATGGCGAGCACCATGCCGCCGCGCTCCGCATGGGCGCGGACAGCATCCATGATGTTGGCGCGGGCAGCAATCGCGCCGCAGCGCAGATAATCGCCATAGGAAAAGCCGCCCGGCAGCACGACAAGATCTGTGCCGGCACGAAGCTCCTTGTCGCCATGCCAGATGCGATCAACATGCGAGCCAGCGCGGGAAAGCGCCTTGGCGACATCGCCATCGCGGTTCGAGCCGGGGAAGGTGATGACGGCGGCGCGGAGTGACGGGCTGGCGCTCATCAGAGCTTGCCCCCGGCCTCTTGCAGCTCTACGCGGTAATTCTCGATCACCGTGTTGGCGAGGAGCTTTTCGCAGGCGGCCTTCAGCGCAACTTCCGCTTTCGCCTTGTCGGAGGTGGCGAGTTCGATATCGAACACCTTGCCCTGCCGCACGCTGGAAACGCCCTCGACGCCGAGCGAGCCGAGCGCCCCCTCGATTGCCTTGCCCTGCGGATCGAGCACGCCGTTCTTGAGGGTGACGGTGATGCGGGCTTTCATGAGCGTTCCTTCAGGGCGGGCGTCAAAACACAATACCGTCCGATTAGCCGCGAATCATCGCCGGCTCAATCACCGAATCAGCTGTCTTCACCAGCTTTGCGCGGCAGCGCGGGCTTGGCCAAGCGCCAGATCGGGGTCTGTAGTGACCGCAATCGCCGCCTTTAGCACCGCGCCCTCGCGTTTGGTGAGCACCACCACAAAGGCATGGTTGCCAGGAGGTGGCGGCGGAGTCTGGCGCGTAAGCTTGGGGTCGATTTTGGGTGTCAGCGCCACGCGGTAGCCTTTCGCACCATCGAGCGTGAAACGCTCGATGGTGGTTTCGGCGGTGGTTTCAGTGCCCTTGGGCGCTTGTGGCTTTCCGCCAATGGTGCGGGGCGGCGGGCGCTTGTTTTTGCGATTTGACAAAACCTTGTCGCTGGCAAGTTCACGTTCCATCGCAGCCGCAGCCTCGCCGCTCGCCTCGAACAGCGCGATCATCGACATATGCGTGCAGGTGGCTCGCGGGCACATCAGCACATAGCGCGGCAGCACGCCCTCATTCAGCAACCATCGCGAGGTGGGAAGGCGGACCCAGCCCTGCGCCGCCGAAAGCTCGACGGCGTTGGCCCGGGTATTGGCACTTTGCGCCATGCAGCCGGCGAGGCCGAGGCCAAGAAAAAGCGCTGTTGCGCCAAATCTCACTCCCGCTCTCATGCCAGCGCTCGCAAGCTGCATCAGCTATCTCCCGTCACTGCACTAGACGTACTACTGCACCAGACGTGGACCTGTCGCGGCTGGGGGCTCATTCTCGCCAAGGATGCCGAGCCGGCGTGCTACTTCCGAATAGGCTTCGATGAGGCCGCCGAGATCCTTGCGGAAGCGGTCCTTGTCCATCTTGTCCTTGGTCTTGATGTCCCACAGGCGGCAGGAATCCGGGCTGATCTCGTCAGCGACGACGATGCGCATCATCTCGCCTTCCCACAGTCGCCCGCACTCGATCTTGAAATCGATCAGGCGGATGCCGGCACCAAGGAACAGGCCGGAGAGGAAATCATTGACGCGGATGGCCAGCGCCATGATGTCGTCGATTTCCTGCGGCGTGGCCCAGCCAAAGGCGGTGATATGCTCTTCCGAGACCATCGGATCGTTGAGGGCATCATTCTTGTAGTAGAACTCGATGATCGAGCGCGGCAGCTGCGTGCCCTCCTCGATGCCAAGACGCGTCGAGAGCGAGCCGGCGGCGACATTGCGCACGACGACCTCAAGCGGGATGATCTCGACCTCGCGGATGAGCTGCTCGCGCATGTTGAGGCGGCGGATGAAATGCGTCGGAACGCCCATGTCGTTGAGGTTCTGGAACAGAAACTCGCTGATGCGGTTGTTCAGTACACCCTTGCCGTCAATCACCTCGTGCTTCTTGGCATTGAAGGCGGTGGCATCATCCTTGAAATGCTGGATGAGTGTTCCAGGCTCCGGTCCTTCATAGAGGACCTTCGCCTTGCCCTCGTAGATTCGACGGCGGCGGCTCATAATGGTGACCTTACCTGTTGAGAAGCCGGCTGTGAAACCGGGCCCTGATCGCTGGTCCGGATGAACCAGCGGCGAAAAATTCAAGCGCGCGCATTAGCTGTCGCACTGTTCGCGCGCAAGTTATCTGATCATGCGGCTGTGCACAATCTCAGGGGGCCATGCGCGCATCGGGCCATCTGCACATGGTCAGCATGCAGATGACTCAACGTGCAGATGGCTCAACTTGGGCACATTTCCCGTCTGGCGCTTGTCTGGTGCACAGCTTATATGCATGTCGGCGCGCAGCTGCGCCGCCTAAGACCATTGTTCGGGACATAATCATGACAAGCTTCGATAATCGCAAGGACGCTTTCGAGAACCGCTTTGCGCATGATGAGGAGCTGCGCTTCAAGGCGCTTGCCCGGCGCAACAAGCTGCTCGGCCTCTGGGCAGCAGAAAAGCTAGGCAAGACCGGCGCGGACGCGGACGCCTACGCCAAGAGTGTTGTCCTTGCCGATTTCGAGGAAGCCGGTGACGATGATGTCGTGCGCAAGGTGACAGCTGATTTCGCTGCTGCCAGCGTTCATCAGTCCGACCAGCTGATCCGCCGCACGATGGATGAGTTGCTCGCGCAGGCCATCGAGCAGATCAAGGCAGGCACATAAAGCCTCGCATAAATTGCAGGCTCAGCCTGCATGTGTCTGGTGCATGTCTGCGCTGACACCTGGCGGGCTTGCATGACGGATGGCGCGCAGGTCATCGTGCCCTCCCTTCAAGGAAAGCGAGCCATCCATGAGTGTTCTGTCAGCTTTCTCCGAAAATCTGGCGGCGCGCCGGCAAATGATCACGGCATGGATCGGTTCGGCTGATCCGGCCAATGCGGCGCTGCTGGCGCGCGAAGCCTTCGACGTCGTCACTTTCGACATGCAGCATGGTGTGGTCGATTTATCCACCATTGCGCGCGGTGCGCCGCTTGTGATGGGGCTTGGCAAGCCTGTGCTGGCGCGCATACCTGTCGGGGAATTCCAGACAGTCTCGCGCCTGTTCGACATTGGCTGTTCCGGCGTGATCGCGCCAATGGTCAACAGCGTCGAGGATGCCAAAACCTTCGCCAGCTTTGCCAAGTTCCCGCCGATGGGCGCGCGCTCCTGGGGTCCGCATGGCGCGATGGCCGCCACGGGGCTCGATCAGGGAGCTTATCTCAAGGCCGCCAATGGCCTGCATTCCGCGATTGCCATGATCGAAACGCGCGAGGCACTCGCGATCATTGATGATATCCTGGCTGTGAAGGGCATTGATGGCGTGCTGGTTGGCCCGTCCGATCTCGCGATTGCGCTGTCGCGCGGGGATCATGTCGATGCCGAGCATGCGGATGTGAATGCAGCGCTCGCCCATGTGGTGGCGAGGGCCCGCGCGGCAGGCAAATTCTGCTGCTGCTATTCGCATTCAGGGGAGCGCGCTGCTGTGTTGTTCAAGATGGGGTTCGATATTGTCGCGCTGATGAGCGATGCGGCCATGCTGAAGGCAGGTGCGCAAGCGGCGCTGAAGGCCGCAAGAGGCTGATGTTTTAGGCTGAAAGTCAGCGCTTTTTGGGCTCCGGCAGGGGCAGCCCGAAATTCTGCATCAGGAACAGCCCGCCCTGGCGCAGGCCCTCACCATCAATCGAATGTCCCATTTCGGGCGAGAGGTGCCAGTGCGCAGGAATATCCGCTGCTGCCAGCGCCTCTGCTGACATGAACAATGCCTCGGGCGGGATCACCTCATCCTGTCCGCCATGCATCAGCAGCACCGGCGGCTTCTGGAGGTTTTCTGCTGCGAGCGCCTCTGGGCCCTGGCCTTCGGGCAGCACGAGCATCCCAGAATAGCCGAGAATGGCGGCAGGTGGCGCAGGCCGACGCAGGCCGACATGCAGTGCCATCATGCAACCCTGGCTGAAGCCGACCAGCGCGAGCTTCGTTGCCGGCAGACCATGGCGCTGAAGTTCGGCATCGAGAAAGCCATCCAGCACCGGCCTTGCTGCTTGCACACCCCGCCAGCGCTCATGCGGATCGCGGAAGGTGAGCGGAAACCATTGCCGCCCCATCGGCGACATGCCGCAGGCCTCCGGCGCATGGGGCGAGACGAAGGCGGCATCCGGCAGCCAGCGCTGCCATTGCTTGCCTATCTCGATCAGATCGTTGCCATCCGCACCATAGCCATGCAGGAACACCACAAGCTGCTTCACCTGTCCGGAGGCAGGCTTGAGGCGCGGTCCGTCAATCATTGTATGGCTCCTGTGGTTGACGACTCACATGGCCGAAGCGCGCGTGGGGAGCAAGATACAGCTTTCTAACCAGCTCGATTATACCGGCGCGCCTTCGCGCGATTTCACCACGCGGTAATAGGCCCAGAGCAGCCGCGCCGCCACACCGCGCCAGGGCGACCAGTCTTTCGCCATTTCTGCCAGTTCATCCGCTTTGGGACGATTTTCGAGGCCGAAGGCGATCTTTGCCGCCTCCTGAAGTGCAAGATCGCCTGGCGCGAAGGCATCGGCATGGCCCAGGCAGAACATCAGATAGATGTCTGCTGTCCAGGGCCCGATGCCGGAGAGCGCGGTGAGGCGCGCGCTGATCTCCTCTGGGGAGCCATCGCTGATGTTTCGTTCAGTGAGCTGCCCTTTGTGGAATGCCTCGGCGAGCACGCGCAGAGTGCGTTGCTTGGGGCGGGAGAGGCCGGCGGCACGATATGTATCCTCATCTGCGGCCACGAAGCTTCTTGGCTCAAGCGGAACAAATTGAGCCTCCACGCGGGCCCAGATGGCGTTGGCGCTGGCAACGGAAAGCTGCTGCGCGACAATGATATTGGCAAGGCCGCGAAATCCGCCATCGCTGCGGCGCAACGGCAGAGGGCCTGCCACGCGCGAGGCCTCCCGCCAGCGCGGATCGCTGCACAGGGCCGCCAGCCCCTCATCAAGATCAGCCTCGCTCTCGATCAGGCGTGTACGGCTTGAAGATGTCATCGTGTGCTAATTCCTTGTATGCGTGGATCATCAGTTTCGCTGCGGGAAGCGCCGCCGTCCATGCCTGAATCTTCATTGCCTGAACCAAAGCCACGCTTTCGCTTCGCGCCCTCGCCCAATGGCAGGCTGCACAAGGGCCATGCGCTGTCGGCGCTGCTGAACCAGCAACTCGCACGCGAGCGCGGCGGCACCTTCCTCATCCGTATCGAGGATATAGACGTAACGCGCTGTCCAGCCGCTTTCTGCAAAGTCGCGCTTGATGATCTGGCATGGATGGGCGTCAGCTCTGACGAGCCTGTGCTCTGCCAATCGACGCGTGCGCATGCCTATGGCAAGGCGCTTGATAGATTGAAGCGGCTTGGTGTCATCTATCCTTGCACCTGCACGCGCAGTCAGATTGCCAGCAAGGTCGCGCAAGCCGAGATGGCAGACCAATCTTGGCCGCGCGATCCTGATGGCGCGCCGCTTTATCCTGGCACTTGCCGCGGGCGCGATGTCGAGAAGCCGGGCAAAGGCCCATTCAACTGGCGGCTGGATGTGGCCAAGGCCCTCTCCTTGCCGGAGGTCGCCGACGCATCCCTCTTCTTCATCGTTGAGGATGAGCATGGAAGCTTGAGCCAACGCTTCGCGCAGCCTTCGCGCTGGGGCGATGTGGTTCTGGGTAGGCGTGACATCGGCACGAGCTATCATCTCTCTGTCGTGATCGATGATGCCTTTCAGGCCATCACCCATGTGGTGCGCGGGCGTGATCTTGAGGCCGCCACGGACATTCATGTGTTGCTGCAAAGGCTGCTTGGGTTGACGGTGCCGATCTATCGCTTTCATGGCCTCATATATGATGAGGGCGGCGACAAGCTCGCCAAAAGCCGTGGCTCCACCTCGCTCGATGATCTGCGGCGTGCAGGCGTTACGGTCGAAGCACTGCGGCGCGAACTCGGATTTTGAGCGCTGCTCAACCCTTGCCCAGAATAACGAGCCATGTGGCCATGGTGATGATGGCGAGGCCCGTGGAGAGCGCAATCGCGCTGGAGGCATCAGCCATGCCCTGCCGGTAGCGCTCGGCGAAGAGATAGGCGTTGACCCCGCAAGGGCAGGCGGCAAACAGAACCGCAACGCCTGCCCATTCGGGCGGCATGGCGAAGACCTGCGTGGCCAGCAGCAGCACAATTGCGGGGTGCACGATGAGTTTCAGCCCGCTGAGGATGGCGGGCAGCGCGATGCCGGATTGCAGCCCGTAGCGATGCATGGCGATGCCAAGGCTGACCAGCGCACAGGGCGCAGCGGTGACAGCGAGCGCATCGATCAGTGACCATGCCGGCGCGGGGATGTATCCGGCGACCGGGCGCAGCAATGCACCAAGCATGATGCCGATCAGGATCGGGTGGCCAAGCAGCTTTGCTGCAAGCGCCTTGGGCGAGGCGCTGCGCCCTTCTGCGAGGATGGTTGCGAGCGTCATTGTCACCGGCAAATGCACAGCGAGCAGCAACGCCAGGGGCACGGAGCCGGCATCGCCATAGGCATTGAGAATGATCGGGATGCCAACCAGCACTGTGTTGGATTGGCCGGCGGCAAAGCCGGAGACGACGAGTTCCGGCCCTTTTCGCCCAAAGCCGCGCGACGCGATCAGCATGGCGGCGGCCCAGACAATCCCAAGCCCGGTGAAATAGGCGATCCAGTATCCCCAGGGCTGCACGGCTGGGAGTTCGGCCTTCGCCAATGTGCGAAACAACAGGCATGGCACGGCAAGCGTAAAGACGTAATCAGCCAGTCCCTCGCCGGTGCGCTCTGCCACGAGCCTGAAGCGCCGCGCGAGGTAGCCGGTCGCGATCAGGCCGAAAACCGGCAGGACGATGAGTAAGGCAGCGATCATCACGTCTGATTACAGGCGAAGCGCCCGGCATGCGAGCGCGCCTGCCGCATGGATGGGCCACGCCCTTTGCAAGGAGCTATTTCACCTGTCCGATGTTGATTGCGCGACCTTTGTGCCGCCTGCCCTGATGATCAGCCCGTCGATTTCATCGCGCTGGCGGCGGAATTCAGCGAGTGCCCGCCCATCCAGCTCGCGCCCACGCGGAACCTTGATCCGCATCGGATTGACGAAATTGCCGTTGACCATGACCTCATAATGCAGATGTGGTCCGGTCGATAGGCCCGATGAGCCAAGATACCCGATCACCTGGCCCTGCCGCACGCGTGCGCCCTCCTGAATGCCACGCGCAAAGCCTGAGAGGTGCGAGTAGGTGGTCATGTAACCATTGGCGTGCTGGATCTCGATGCGCCGGCCATAGCCCGAATTCCAGTCTGCCATGGCGACCGTGCCATTGCCGGCGGCGAGGATCGGTGTGCCGACGCGGTTGGACCAGTCAATGCCGGTGTGCATCTTGGAATAGCGCAGGATTGGGTGATAGCGCATGCCGAAGCCGGAGCGCATCTCGCCATCGGTGATCGGCTTGCGGATGAGGAATTTCTTCAAGGACCGGCCCTGATTGTCGAAGTAATCGATGAGGCCGTCTTCCGGGGAGTGGAAGCGGTAGACGCGCCTTGCCTCACCGCCAATGGTCAGCGTGGCGGAAAGGATTTCCGTGCGGCTGCCCTCGCCATCTTCGGCATCGGTGTAAATCACCTCCAGCCCATCGCCGCCACTGACGCGACGCTGGAAATCGACATCGGATGCGAAAACGCGCACCATTTCATCAATCAGGGCGCGCGGCATTTCATGGCGCATGCCGGTCTCGTAAAGGCTTTCATAGAGCCGCGGGCCAGTCTCCGGCTCGCTCTCGCCCTCTTCATCCTCGTCGTCGGCGTTTTTCTTTTTCGGCTCCTCCTCATCGCGCGGCACTGTGACTGTCACGAAAATGCCGCGGTCATTCACCGCCGCGATCGACTCGACCCTGCCCTCATTGAGCAAGGCCACGCGGACAACCTGCCGCCCATCGCCAGGCCTTGGGCCAGGGGCGAGCATGGCCTGGAGCACCTGACCTTCGCCGGAGCGGTTCTTCGGTTTCAATGCTGCCAGGATCGAGCGCGCCTGCTCAGGCGTGGCGGGAGCCGTGCGCAATACCTGATCCATGGTTTCGCCGCGCTTGACCACAAGGTTCTTCTCCTCGATCAATGGCTCGCGCGTCACAGGCGTGGGCGTCTTGGCCAGTGATGTCACGTTCTCCGGCACAACCCGCACTTCGATATTGGAGAAACGCGTGTCGATGGCGGGGGCATAGCCCAGGGAGTGCAGGCCGGGCGTATCAGGCTGGCGCAATGTGCGGCCCAGCATCAGCTGCGGCGGGATGGGCAGTGCTGTCCGCCGGCCCGCCGCCGCCGCATTGGCGCGGTCTTCCTCGATTTGCGTGATCACCTCGGCATCAGAAAGCGTCTGTGGCTCCGGTGAGAGCAAAAGCGCCGCAAGCTCGCGCTTCACAACGGTCACATCCGCATCAGGCGCGTCCGTCGCGGTCTCGACAAAGCGCTCCGTGCCGGGCGCGCCTTCTGCAAACATCCGCAATGGATTGAAGGGCGGAATATCGGTGGCGTAGACACCCGTGGTCAATGAGAGATTGGCAGCAAGACGGATAAACGGCCGCACGCGCGTGACCTCGCGCTCGCCGATGCGCTGGCTGATTGGCGCGCGAACGATCTGTTTGGCCGTAACTGTGTTCTTCTGCGCAACGAGCTTATCGCCCTTCTTGCCGGCTGTTTCGCCACTGGCTGCAGGAGCGGCTGCGCTGGCCATCTGCGGCGGCTCGGCAAAGCTGGTGTCGCCATCAAATGCGACAAAGATGGCTGAGCCGATCAGCGTCACGCCAAAGGCACCAATCAGGGCCGAAGCAAACAGCCAGCGCCACGAGACGCCGCGCCGATCAAGATCTGCATCCTTTGCGTCTGGCTGATTGATGGGGGCGGCATTGCCAAGATCAATGAATGGCGTTTCCCCCTCGCGGGGGCGGGACGGCGTTTCCACTGCGGGCCGACGATCCAACATGGCCATAGGGCCCGTGCCAGGCGCGTGGATGTTCATGATGCCAGTTCCAGGCCGGCACTGGTAAAATCTGCATATGTATATGTGGCATGCGCGCAAGCGACATGAGCACCATCACGCAGCCACAGGGCCATGATGTGGCTTTGCGCCTGCGGCTGCTCATGATTGGCGGGCGCGGGCCTGCTGGAGGTTATCACCACCCTTGATCCTTGCACCACGCTTGATCCTTGCACCGCGACTTCATCCTTGATCGCACCATCATGCCAAACGACATCCTGCATTCAAACCACCGCTTGCTGCGCAGGATTGCTGCTTTCTGCACAACACCACTGGAACGCCTTCTGACGCATCGTGTCGCGACATTGCCGTTGACTGGCCGCAAAATCAATCAATCACGCAAGATGTAGTTGTTTTCCTGAGAAATCAGACGAATTCGGGGCGGAGCAGGAGTCTCAAATTGAAGAAAAACGTCTTCCGTCAAAAAAAGTTCAAAAACCTTGTTGACAGTCGGAAGGGATGGGGACTATATCGCGGCCATCGAGACGGCAACGCCGCTGGCGCTGCCCTCGCTTCGCTTCTGTGATTGACGGGTTTCAATCAACCCGACGCAAGTCGGGTTAAAAACGCGTCTTTGGATGAAGCGCTTCCTTGTGAAGCACCGCTATTTGAAAATCGAAGAGAGAAAGAGAAACGTAGGCGGCGAGGCTCTTGCGGATGATTTTCGGATCATCAAAGAGACTTCGGCGGTCTACGTTATGAAGCTCACATATGGCCATTTCGGTGGCCGATAAGTGAACTCCGTCAATAACGTAGTGACCTAGCCGGAACAAACTCACTCAACTTGAGAGTTTGATCCTGGCTCAGAGCGAACGCTGGCGGCAGGCTTAACACATGCAAGTCGAACGGGCATAGCAATATGTCAGTGGCAGACGGGTGAGTAACACGTGGGAACATGCCCTTCGGTTCGGAATAACTCAGGGAAACTTGAGCTAAAACCGGATACGTCCGAAAGGAGAAAGATTTATCGCCGAAGGATTGGCCCGCGTCTGATTAGCTAGTTGGTGAGGTAATGGCTCACCAAGGCGACGATCAGTAGCTGGTCTGAGAGGATGATCAGCCACACTGGGACTGAGACACGGCCCAGACTCC
>JBOFIL010000581.1:0-6917 GCA_051650165.1 Allobosea sp. | reverse complement strand
ATCACACATGATGATGAGTTGTCCCATGGCCCATGTCCTCGATTCAGACCAGCTCAAGACCTTTGTTGCCATTGCAGATGCCGGCTCCTTCACCCGCGCGGCGGACATGGTGCACAAGACCCAGAGCGCTGTCTCGATGCAAATGAAGCGCCTAGAGGACCGGGTGGGAAGGCCGCTGTTCGCGCGCGATGGGCGGCAGGCGCGCCTGACAGAGGATGGCGAGCGCCTGCTCGACTATGCAAGGCGGATCGTGCGGCTAAACCTCGAATGCGTCACGAGCTTTTCCGAGGCCGACCTCAAGGGCCGTGTGCGGCTTGGCGTGCCGGATGATTATGCGGACCGCTACCTGCCTGAGATCATGGCGCGCTTCTCGCGCTCCAATCCGCGCGCGGAAGTGACCGTGATATGCGAGCCGACACAGATGCTGGTTGAGCGCATTGATGGCGGCGATCTTGATCTGGCCGTGGTGACGCATGTCGCCAGCCACAAGGCGAGCCAGATCATCCGGCTGGAGCCGCTGCTCTGGATCACCTCCGCCCGGCATGACGTGCATGCGCAGGATCCGATCCCGCTCGCGCTCGGCTGCCACACCTGCAATTGGCGCCAAGCCGCAGTGGAGGGGCTGGAGGCGCAAGGGCGACGCTTCCGCGTGCTTTATTCCAGCTGGAATTCGAGCGCTGTCGGCGCGGCGGTGCTGGCTGGGTTGGCCGTCTCGGTGCTGCCGGAAAGCGCGATCCGAACAGGCATGCGCGTGCTTGGCGCAAACGATGGCTTCCCGACGCTGCCGACTGTGCGCATCGGCCTGATGAAGAACCTGCTGGAGCCCTCTGCGCTGACTGATGCGCTGGCGGGCCATATCACCCAGAGCCTCGATAACCTCTCCAGCATCAGGCAGGTGGCGGCGGAATAGCCGCTCAGTACGCCTCCGCCTCGAACACCTTGTCGATATTGCCGCCCCATGCGCCATGATAGAGCGCCAGCAAATCCTCGGCGGTGGTGCGCCCCGACGTTACACGCGCATCAAGAATATCGAGATGGATGCTCTCATCCTGGCCTTGTGCATCGAGCCTTGCGCGGCGCTTGAGGCCACGCCGCGCTATCGCCAATACCTCTCGCGCCACATCCCGCAGCGGCTGGCCCTTGATCATGGCGTTGAAGCCCTGCGCCGGCACATCATCGCGCAATTGCTGGCGCTCAGCTGCAGTCCAGCCCTTCACCAGTGCCCATGCCTCATCAAGGCTCGCGTGGTCATAAAACAGCCCAACCCAGAAGGCCGGCAGCGCCGCCAGATGCGCGACATTGCCTGCATCCGACCCACGCATTTCGAGATAGCGTTTCAGGCGCACTTCGGGGAACAGCGTGGAGAGATGGTTGGCCCAATCCGCGATGGTGGCGCGCTGGCCCGGCAGGCCCGGCAACTGGCCCTTGAGGAGATCGCGGAAAGATTGTCCGGCCACGTCGTGGTAGGTATCGCCGCGTTTGACGAAATACATCGGCACATCCAGCGCCCAATCGACATAGCGCTCATAGCCCATGCCATCCTCGAAGGCATAGGCGATCATGCCGGAGCGGTTATTGTCCGTGTCACGCCAGATTTCGGACCGCATGGAGAGCGCGCCGTTCGGCTTGCCCTCGGTGAAGGGTGAATTGGCAAACAGCGCCGTGCCAAGCGGCTGGAGCGCCAGAGATACACGCAGCTTCTGCACCATGTCTGCTTCGGTGGAGAAATCGAGATTGGTCTGCACCGTGCAGGTGCGGAACATCATGTCGAGCCCGCGCGTGCCAACCTTGGGCATGTAGTTGGCCATGATGCGATAGCGCCCCTTGGGCATCATCGGTGTTTGAGCGCGGCTCCATGTCGGCGAATGGCCAAGGCCGAGGAAACCGATGCCGAGTGGATCTGCGATCTGCTTCACCTGCGCCAGATGGCAGCGGATTTCGATCAGCGCCTCATGCACAGTGTCGAGAGGCGCGCCGGAAAGCTCGAACTGTCCGCCCGGCTCCAGCGAAATCGCGCCACCACCTGTGACATCAGCGAGGCCGATGGGGTGGTCACCCTCCATGATCGGCTCCCAGCCGAGCAGGCCCTGCATTCCCTCCAGAAGCGCGCGAATACCGCGTGGACCTTCATATGGAACCGGCGATTGGTCCGCCTTGTAGAAGACGAATTTCTCATGCTCTGTGCCGAGACGAAAGGCGCTCTCAGGCTTCTCGCCCGCCGCGATCCAACCGATCAGCTCGGCTTTCGATTCGATCGGCGTCGGGTCAGATTGGTCGCGCGCCATAGGCATCTCCAGCCACAGTCAGGACGTCAGACCAGCCTCCTGACATTGCAGACCGGCCTGACACACCCCATCTAGGGATTGTCTATCAAGTGCGCAATTCATGTGCGCGAAAGATAACAGCAAGGTGAGAGGAGCCATGAAGATCGATATGACCCCGCCGGTTGCGAGACCGCCGGTAGACCCCATCAAAGCGGCATCAGGCATGCCCCGCTTCGGCCATGACCATTACCCGCCCGCGCGCGGTTTCGCCCGCAAGCCAGTCAACAACGCTAGCGAGCGCCCGGCCACGGTCACCATGGCGGCCGATTCCCTCCTCGTAGAGCGCGAGCTGCGTATCGGCTGAGGTGCCCTCTTCCAGAATGGTGCGGCAATGGCCTAGCTCGCTCTCGCAGCCCAGAGCCTCGGCGTCCTCGGCCAGCTCCGCCAGCAATTCGCGGATGGCTTGGCGCACATCAATCATGGCGCGGCGGCGCTCGCAGATCAGCCCGCCATGAATGCCATAGCGCTGCGCCCGCCACATATTCTCCGCCACAATGGCGCGCGAGGCGGCTGTCAGCCCGGAATTGAGCGCCTGGTCGCGGTCCAGCCGGCGCACAAGGCAGCGGAACAGGGCCGCAATGGCCAGCGCATCCTCCAGCCTTGTGCAGCTATCGGCAATGCGCAGCTCTAGTGTCGGGTGCTGGCGCGAGGGGCGAATGGCCCACCACACGAAGCTGGAATCCGTGATCGCCCCGCTCTGCACCATGATAGCGATGTAGTCGTCATAGTCAGCGGCATTGGAAAATATCTCCGGCAAGCCGGTGCGCGGCAACTCGCTGTAAGCCGCCATGCGGTAGCCCATCAGCCCCGTGCGTTGTGCCTGCCAGAAGGGCGAGGATGTCGAGAGCGCGAGGATCAAGGGCAGCATCGGCAGCGCCCGGACCATCACATCGACACGCCGCGACGTATCCGGGAGCGCGACATGCACATGCAGTCCGCAAACCTGATTGCGATGGCCAAGCATCTGCAAATCGCGCATCAGCCTGTCATAGCGGGCGGCGCGAGTGGCGCGCTGGCGGGTCCAGACCGCCGTCGGGTGCGTGCCGGCAGCGAGGATGGCGAGGCCATGCTCGGCTGCAATGGCTGAAAGCCCCTCCCGCAAGGTTGAAAGCGAACGGCGTGCCTCATCCATGGTCTCGCAGATAGGCGTCGCGACCTCGATTTGCGATTGCAGCATTTCGCGCTGCACCTCGCCGGGATAGGCAGCGCGCGCCGCATCTATGAATGGCATGGGCATGTGTCGCACAATGCCGCGGCTGGTGGCGTCGGAAAGGAAATACTCCTCTTCCATGCCGAATGAATAGCTCATGTCACACTCCAGGTTTTTGCCAGGTTTGTCGCCCCAATCAGAATGTGCTGGCCTCACGAATGTTCCCCAGAGACCGGCACAGCTTCAGGGTGCGGCCAAATCCGGCTCCAATGAGGCGCAAAACTGCCTCACTGCCAAACATTTGATTCATTTGGAATTTGTGACAAAAATCTGAGGCAGAACGTGCTTGAAAGCATTGCGTTTTTGCGGGCTCAGCCGCGATCTCGCCAATCTCCGAGCACAGCCTGAACCAGCGCCAGCGCAGCCACACCAGCCGTATCAGCCCGCAAGATGCGTGGCCCGAGCGAGAGCTGCAGCACAGCTTTTCGCGCCAGAAGCATCTCGCGTTCATCAGGCGAAAACCCGCCTTCCGGGCCGATCAGCACCGCCAGTGGCGGCGTTGTTGCGCCGTTACCCCGCGCTGATTGCAAGGCCTGCACAGGGTCAGCGAGGGTTGCGTCTTCATCGCAGAAAATCAGCACCCGCTCGGGCTCAAGCGCGGCAATCGCATCGCTGAGCTTCACGTCGTCAGTGATCTCCGGCAAGGCCAGAATGCCGCATTGCTCGGCAGCTTCGATGGCGTGGGCGCGCATTTTCTCAGGCTTCAGGCGCGAGACCTGCGTGAATCGCGTGATCACCGGCACAAGCTTTGACGCGCCCATCTCCACGGCCTTCTGGACGGCATAATCCAGCCTGGCGGCTTTCAAGGGCGCGAAGAGATAATGCAGATCAGCCGGCTCCGGCTGAGGCCGAACCTCAACTTCGCAGACCAAAGTCGCGGATTTTCGGCCATCCGGCACAAGTTTGGCACGCCACTCGCCATCGCGGCCATTGAACACCAACAGGCCACCGCCCTCCCCCATGCGCAGCACATTCAGGAGATAATTCGCCTGCGCCCTGTCCAGCGCAATGCGGGCATCAGCCTTGAGCGGCGCATCGACAAAAAGGCGTTGCGAGCGAAAATCGTGGAGAGGCATCAGCATACCCGGCAAATCAAGCCAGCTCTGGTAGCGCAATTGCCGCCAAACTGCTATGGAGCGCCCCAATTATGCCTTGGAGGCAAGGCAATCACTGGCAGAACCGGACGGCGTGTTGGCCGCACGGCATCGGAGGGTCATGATGCGTTCTGGAATCCCGATCTGTGGCGCATTGGCGCTTGGTGCAGCCTTGAGCTTGTTGAGCATGGGCGAAGCGCAGGCGCAGGTCAGCGAATGTCAGAAGCTGCAAGGCATGTTGCAGCAGCGCCAGAGCCTGGTGCAGCGCATGAATGCTGCCAGCAATGCCAAACGGCTTGATGCACGCGGGGCCTGCTCCATCCTCACCCAGATTTCGAGCAATGGCAGCCAGGTGCTCAAATTCATGGATGCAAACAAGGATTGGTGCCAGATCCCGGATCAGTTCGTCGAGAACATCAGGGCGGACCATGGCCGCTCCAACAGGATCAGGGGTCAAGCCTGCAATGCCGCCTCGCAGCAGACAAGGGCCATCCAGCAACAGCGTCAGGCCCAGCGTCAGGCCCAGCAGCAACAGCAGCAGGATCGCGGTGCCTTCGGCGGCGCGGATGTGGTAACGGGCGGCCCGTGGCGTGTGCCGCAAGGCGCGCTCTGACCCGGCCGCGCGGCGATGAGTTCGCCTGCGCCCTTCCATGAGCCTGTTCCAGACGCATTGCCCGATGCCTCACGCTCGGGCCACTGGATTGACCGGCGCGTGCCCGCATCCTTGCGCCCCTGCCTCAGGCTTGCCCGCATTGATCGGCCCATTGGCTGGTGGCTGCTGCTGCTGCCATGCTGGTGGTCCACCGGGCTTGCGGCGATTGCACTTGCAGAAAAAGGCGCGGTGCCCTGGCTCACCCTCATTTGGCACGCCATTCTTTTGCTGATCGGCGCTGTGGTGATGCGCGGAGCCGGCTCCACCTTCAACGACATCATCGACCGCGATCTCGATGCCAAGGTGGCGCGCACGCGCCATCGCCCGCTGCCCTCCGGCCAGATCAGCCCCAAGGCCGCAGCCCTGTTCATGGTTGTTCAGGCGCTGCTGGGCTTCGTGGTGCTGATCCAGTTCAACTGGTTCACCATCTGGCTGGGGCTGGCCTCACTGGTGATTGTAGCGATCTACCCCTTCATGAAGCGCGTGACCAATCTGCCGCAGCTTGTGCTGGGGCTGGCCTTCTCATGGGGCGCGCTGGTGGGTTGGTCAGCCGTGTTTGGCAGCCTCGGAGCGCCGGCGCTGCTGGCCTATCTCGCAGCCATATTGTGGACCATCGGCTACGACACGATTTATGCGTTGCAAGATATTGTCGATGACGAAACTGCCGGTATCAAATCCAGCGCGCGGCTGTTTGGCAGCCAGACAGGGCTGGCCATCAGCTTGCTCTATGCCGGTGCAGCGCTCAGCATTGCCCTGGCCGCGTTTACAGCGGGCGGGGGCTGGATTGCGCTTGTTGCGGTGATCGCCTTCGGCCTGCATCTGGCATGGCAGGCGCGTCAGGCCAATGGTGCAAAGCCCGAATTGGCGCTGAAGCTGTTCCGCTCAAACCGCGATGCCGGACTGATGCTCAGCGCCGGCTTTGCGCTTGATGCCGTGGTGAAGGTGCTGCTGTAACTGCCTGTTTCAGCGATCAGACAGCACCACGCCATTCACGATCTTGGGCAGATCTGCCAGCTTTGCCGTTTTGCGGCGGCGCAGAAAGCGCGGACGCCGGCTGGCGGTTGCGCCATGCGAGCGGCGAATGCGGATGGGGCCCAGCGCCAACCGCCCGATCTGCGGAAAGGGGGCCTGCACCGCGCCGTCAGCGGTCTCGATCATCATCGGCAGGCCCGTGGCATGCGACGCGCCGCGCCAGACCGCCACCGCCTCATCGCTATCGATGGTAGCAATACGCACCGAGCGGCCATCGGCCATGACGAGCGCAAGCTCCATCAGATCGCTCTGGAGCAGGCTGCCCGTGTCGGTGCCATTCGCCAATCTGAGGCTGACGCCAGACCAGCCGCCGCGAATGATGCGAACGCCTGCAATACGCTGAACAGGCTGCTTCGCCTGCTGCATGGTCGATGTGGTGGGGCCCGTGAGGGCGTGATCGCGCACGCCCTCTGCCGGGACCGGCTGTTGCCTGGCCATCGCTTGACGCCTCTGTTGTTCCCTGTCCGTCGGAGCCCTCTTTGAGTGGGGCCCTCGCGAGACTGATGTGGAGGATGCGCCTTGAATCTGCCCATGGCCTTAAGAGCTTGGGTTAAATGAGCCTGAATGGCCGGCTTATGAACGCCATGCTTCACAGGAGCTTTCGG
>JBOFIL010000580.1:0-2527 GCA_051650165.1 Allobosea sp. | reverse complement strand
ATGTTCAAGGATCGCGGCTGGCATCCGGCTGGCGCGATCGTCGCGGCCTTGGCCTTCGGTTTTGGCGCATCGGCTGCATGGCGTATCCAGCATGTCGGGCAGATCATGAGCCTTGCTTGGCTGGCGATGAGCTGGCTGTGCCTGTCGCGCGCGCTGGATCGCCGCTCGCTGGCCTGGGGCGCTCTTGCTGGCTTGCTCGCCGGGCAGATGGTGCTGGGGCGCGATCAGGTGGCGCTCTTGGGGCTCTATCTGCTCACCGCGCATGTGCTGATCTGGTGGCTGACCTCTCCGGAACCCATGAAGGATTTCGGCCGTAGCCTTGGCCCGTTGGCTGCCGGAGCCGCTGCTGGCGTGTTGATGGCGGCGCTGCCGATCCTGCTGACACTCTTGATCGCCGAGCAATCCAACCGGCCTTTGATCGATCTTGCCGGCGCGGGGCGTGGCTCGCTGCATCCCTTCGCATTGCTGACAGGCGTTGCTGCCAATCTTTACGGCGCGGCGGGCCCTCTGGTGAACCATTGGGGGCCGCCCAGCCCGAAATGGGGGCCTGTCGATCTCTATCTCGCGCGCAACATGAGCGTGATCTATGTCGGCGCGCTGCCGCTGCTGGCCATTCTTGGTGTTGGGCTTTGGCGCGGCGTGTTGTTCGGGCGCGAAGGGCGGTTTCTTGCCGGGGCCTTGCTCGTCTGCCTCGCCTATGCGCTGGGGCGCTACACGCCAGCCTTCACATTGCTGTTCGAGTGGTTACCGGGCGCGAGCTTCTATCGCCGGCCCGCAGATGCCGTGTTTGTGCTGGGCCTCATCATGGCTGTGGCGGGCGGCTATCTTGTGCATCGCATCGCCAGTGATGACCTGCCGCCGGCTGCGCTTTGGCAGCGCGGTGGTTTCGCTCTCACCGTGCTGGTCCTGCTGGCAGCCTGCGCTGGCGTGGCGTGGTGGAAGGGCGCGTTGGTCTTGGCTGTGCCGGCCATTGGCGTTTCAGCTGCGAGCCTTGCGCTGGCGTTGGGCGTGATGCTCGGCCTGCCCGCACTCAAGAAACGCCCACCGCTTGCCGCCATGCTGCTGGTGGCTGCTGCCATGACGATTGATCTAGCCGTGTCCAATGGTCCGAGCGAATCCACCGCATTGCCATCCGCTGAATACGATGTGCTGCGCCCGGACAGCACCAATGAGACGATTGCGCGCCTCAAGGCGGAAGTGCGACGCACAGCGGGGCCGGACCGGCGCGACAGGGTGGAGCTTGCCGGCATCGGCTTCCATTGGCCCAATGCCAGCCTCGTGCACCGTCTGGACAATGTGCTGGGTTACAACCCGCTGAGGCTTGGGCTCTACAGCGCGGCGACAGGAGCTGGTGACCATGTGGCGCTGCCTGACCAGCGCAAGTTCTCTGCGCTGATGCCGGGCTACCGCTCGCAGCTGGCAGATATGCTGGGGCTGCGCTTCATCGCTACGGGGGCTCCAGCCGAGCAGATCGACACCCGGCTCAAGCCCGGCGATCTGACATTGCTCGCCCGAACAAAAGACGCATACATCTATGAGAACCCACGCGCCCTGCCGCGTGTGATGGTGGTGGGTGAAGCGCGGCGCGCCAATCTCGACACGATCCTCGCCAGCGGACAATGGCCGGAGTTTGACCCGCGCCGCACTGTGCTGGTGGCGCAAGATGTGCCCCTGCCGCCAACCCCGGGCGGGCGGCCATCGGGCACCGCGCGCATTCTTGACTATGGCACCGACACGGTGACCATCGAGGCGCTGGCGCCGCAGGGCGGTTTCCTCGTGCTCAATGATGTCTGGCAGGCCTGGTGGCAGGTCGAGGTCAATGGCACGCCGGCCGACATGCTGCGCGCCAATGTGCTGTTCCGTGCGGTTGCCGTGCCGGAGGGGCGCTCGACTGTAACGTTCCGCTTCGAGCCATGGCGTGGGGCGTTGGCTGGGCTTGAGGAGCGTTTTCGCGCACCCAAATCCAAGCCAGGTGTTGTGCCCTGATCAGGAGCGGCCCTTCTGCTTTGCCGCTTCTTCGCCCGATACCTTCCGCACCTTCAGCGATGTGATGCGGTTGCGCGTCTTGCGCACCACCTCAAATCGTACGCCGTGGAAGGTGAACACCTGCCCCGCCTCGGCGATAGCCTGCGCCTCATGGATGACAAGGCCGGCGATGGTGGTGGCTTGGTCATCGGGCAATGACCATTCCAGCGCGCGGTTGAGATCGCGGATGGGGACCGAGCCATCCACCAGGAGCGAGCCATCGGGCTGGGGCCTGAGGCCGGTCATGCCGACATCATGCTCATCGCGGATGTCGCCGACGATCTCCTCGAGAATATCCTCCAGCGTGACGAGCCCCATCACCTCGCCATACTCATCGACGACGAGGGCGAAGTGGGTCTTCTTCGCCAGGAACGCCTTGAGCTGGTCGGTGAGCGAGGTCGTGACCGGCACGAACCAGGGCGAATAGGCGATGCCTGCGACATCAAGCTTGCCGGCAGTGCCGCCAGCGGCATCGAGCGCGCGCAGCAAATCCTTGGCATGC
>JBOFIL010000579.1:0-4187 GCA_051650165.1 Allobosea sp. | reverse complement strand
CGCTTTTCTCAAGGCGCGGCATCAGCTTGTCGATGGCGGCATACAGCTCTGACTTGTCATCGAGCGGGCCGGAGATGATCAGCGGCGTGCGCGCCTCATCGACAAGGATCGAGTCCACCTCGTCGACAATCGCGAAATGGTGGCCGCGCTGGCTCATCTGCGCGATCTCGTATTTCATGTTGTCGCGCAGGTAATCGAAGCCGAACTCGTTGTTGGTGCCATAGGTGATGTCGCAGGCATAACCCGCGCGCCGCTCCGCATCATCCAGCCCATGCACGATGATGCCGACAGTAAGGCCCAGGAAATTATAGATCTGGCCCATCCATTCCGCGTCGCGGCGGGCGAGGTAATCATTCACCGTCACCACATGCACGCCCTTGCCGGTGAGCGCGTTGAGGTAGACCGGCAATGTCGCGACAAGCGTCTTGCCTTCGCCGGTCTTCATTTCGGCGATGCCGCTCTCATGCAGCACCATGCCGCCGATCATCTGCACATCGAAATGGCGCTGGCCGAGCACGCGCTTGGCGGCCTCGCGCACGGTAGCAAAGGCCGGCACCAGCAGATCGTCCAGCTCCTTGCCGGCAGCGAGCTCAGCACGGAACATATCGGTGCGGGCGCGCAACTCCTCATCCGTGAGCTTTGCGATTTCTGCCTCAAGGGCGTTGATGGCCGCCACGCGGGGGCGGAAGGATTTCACGCGGCGGTCATTGACCGAGCCGAAGAGCTTCTTGGCAAGAGCGCCGAGCATGATGGGCCTTTCGAAAGCCTTGGGGCGTCGCGATTTGTTGCGCAGCCTTTAGAATCTGACAGTTTCGCGCTGGTCTTTACCCGCATGGGGGCCAAGGGTCCAGAGTCACGGCATGCGCTGAGTTTAGAGCTTGCGCGATCGTGAGATAGGCATGGCATGGCCGGCTTCCAATATGCCTTGCCAAATCACCTCGCCAAGATGTCATCCATCCCGAATGGTTTCGAGGCCTTGCGGCAGATTACCGGCTTGCCAAGCAGGGCAGGCGCTGGCACTGCGAATGCCATCATTTTCACGTCGGAGTCGCGCTTATGAGCCACACAGCCACGCCCCGCAAAACTACGCCCCGCACAGCCGCTTGCTTTGCAGTCATAGCCGCCGCCACCCTGTTGATGGCCGCTCCAGCGATTGCCCAGGCTCCCGCCGACAAGGTGCTCGCACGTGTCGATGGCCAGGCAATCACACAAGGCGATGTCGATGTCGCGGTCGAGGATCTGGGCGAGCGCCTGCCCCGCGGCATGAATGAAGACCAGCGCCGCGCCTATGTGGTTGATTTTCTTGTTGATCTCAGGATCGGCGCCAAGGCGGCGGATGCCGCCAAGCTTGCCGATGCGCCTGACTTCGCCCGCCGTCTCACGTATTTTCGCCAGAAGCTGCTGATGGATGACTTCCTGATGCGCGAGGCGAAGAAGAGCGTCTCCGAAGAGGCGGCGCGCAAGCTCTACGACGAGTCCATCAAGCAGATGCCGCGTGAGCCTGAGGTGCGCGCCCGCCATATCCTCGTTGAGAAGGAAGAGGATGCCAAGAAGGCGCTGGAACGCGTGAAGGGCGGCAAGGAAGACTTTGCCAAGGTGGCTGCCGAGCTTTCCTCTGATCCTGGTTCCAAGACCGATGGCGGCGAGCTTGGCTGGTTCTCGAAGGACCGCATGGTGCAGACCTTCGCGGAAGCTGCCTTCAAGCTGGATGTCGGCCAGATTTCCGAGCCGGTGAAGACCCAGTTTGGCTGGCACATCATCAAGCTGGAAGAAAAGCGCATGAAGGAGGCCCCCGCCTTCGAGCAGGTGAAGCCCGAAATCGACAAGTATCTGATGCGCCAGGGCCAAGAGAAGGTGATCCTGGGCTTGCGCGAAAAGGCCAAGATTGAGCGCCTCGATCAGCCGGCTGCGCCTGCTGATGCCAAGCCTGCTGAGCCCAAAAAGAACTGAGTCAACCTAACTTTCCCGCGAGGATCGCCCCATGGCCGGCAAGGATGTGCCCGTTTCTCCGCTCGCGCCGAAGAAGGTGCCAGCCATGCCGCCAGTGCCAGGCGTGCGGTTCTCTACCGTGCAGGCCGGCATTCGTTACAAGGGCCGCACCGATGTGATGCTTGTAGAACTGGCGGCAGGCACGCATGCCGCCGGCGTGTTCACGCGCTCGAAATGCCCTTCTGCTCCGGTGGATTGGTGCCGGGCCAGCCTTGCGCAAGGCAAGGATGGAAACGTCTTTGCGAGGGGGCTCGTGGTCAATTCCGGCAATGCCAACGCCTTTACGGGTGCCAAGGGCGCATCTGCCGTCAAGCATACGGCGGAGGTCGCGGCCAAGGCGCTGGGCTGCAAACCTGCAGAAATCGTCCTCGCCTCAACAGGTGTGATCGGCGAGCCGCTCGATGCGACAAAGTTCGATCCTGTCATGCCGGCGCTCGTCAAGGGCCTTGCGGATGGGCCGTGGATCGAGGCTGCGCGCGCCATCATGACCACCGACACCTTCCCGAAGGTGGCGACCGCCAAGGCGCTGATCGGCGAAACGGAAGTCACCATCTGCGGCATGGCCAAGGGCGCGGGCATGATCGCGCCAGATATGGCGACGATGCTGTCCTTCGTGTTCACCGATGCAGCCATCGCGGCGCCTGCGCTGCAAGCCCTCTTGAAGGCGGGCACTGACAAGAGCTTCAACTGCGTCACCGTGGATGGCGACACCTCCACATCCGACACGCTGATGCTGTTCGCGACCGGCCTGGCGGCAAAGCGCGGGCAGAAGCTGGTGAGCGATGGCAAGGATGCGCGGCTCGGGCCTTTCCGCCGGGCGCTGAACAAGGTGCTCCTCAATCTGGCGCAGCAGGTGGCGCGCGATGGAGAGGGCGCACGCAAGCTCATCGAGGTGCGGGTTGTTGGCGCGAAATCAGCTCGTTCCGCAAAGCGCATTGCCAGCTCCATCGCCAATTCGCCATTGGTCAAAACCGCAGCTGCCGGCGAGGATGCCAATTGGGGCCGCGTCGTCATGGCGGTTGGCAAGGCTGGCGAACCCGCAGAGCGCGATAAGCTGTCCGTTTCCTTCGGCGATATTCGCGTGGCGCATCTGGGGGCGCGCGATCCTGCCTATGATGAAGCCGCGGCATCAGCTTACATGAAGGGCGATCACATCATCATCACCGCCGACATCGGCCTCGGGCGCGGCAAGGCGCGGGTGTTCACCTGCGATCTCACCAAGGCCTATGTCGAGATCAATGGCGATTACAGGTCTTGAGCCCTGAGGGTGCGATGAGAGGCGAAGCCAGCCGTGGCTTTGTGTTGGGCCATCTCCTCGCCTGCGCGCTCTTCTGGGGGTCGAGTTTCCTGTTCATCAAGCTGGTCTCGGGGGATGTCTCGCCTTGGGTCATTGCCGCCTGCCGGGGGCTGATCGGCGCGGCAACGCTGATGCTCTGGGTGGCTTGGCTGGGGCAGGTTCCGCTGCCACGCCGCGATGAAATCAAGCATTGGCTGATCCTTGGCACCAGCAATGGCTGGCTGCCGAATGTGCTGGTGGCCTTCGCGCTGACGCGGCTTGATTCCGGCCCCGCCGCGATGATCCAGGCCACGGGCCCGCTGGTGACGGCCATCATCGCGCATATGGCCTTCGCCGATGAGCGGCTGACGCCGCAGCGCTTTGCCGGCATCGTGCTGGGGTTCATCGGTGTTGGCCTCATCATCGGGCCGGATGCGCTCAAGGGCTCCGGCACGCTGGCCGGCATTCTTGCCATGCTCGGCGTCACGCTCGGCTATGCGGTGGGCAATCTCTACACGCGCACAATCCGCAATGCCGATGCGACACGGCTCGCGCTGGGTCAGCAATTCGTTTCGGGGCTGGTCGCGACCGTGCTGGCGCTGGTGCTTGTGGGGGCGGGCGGATTTGCGCCCGTTCCCGGCCATGCGCTGCCGTTGCTTGCACTTGGCATTCTCGCAACCGCTCTGCCGATGGCGATCTTCATGCGGCTCATCACGCATGCCGGGCCGACCCGCGCCGCGCTCACCGGCTATCTTGTGCCCACCGTGGCGGTCATTCTCGGCATTGTGGTGCTGGGCGAGCGGCTCAGCCTGATGCAGGGGGCGGGCGCGATCACGGTTCTGGCCGGGCTCGCCCTTGCCAGCGGCGCGCGCAAACGGCAGGAGAGCGCATCATGAAGCTGCTTCTCGTCGTCGCCTGCGCC
>JBOFIL010000578.1:0-4017 GCA_051650165.1 Allobosea sp. | reverse complement strand
TCAACAATGACGAGTTCGCCATGGGCTCCTCCAACGAGACCTCGGCCTTCGGGCCCGTGGTCAACCCTTGGCGGCGCAAGGGCTCGAATGTTGGCGCAACAGCTGGCCAGATCGAGGGCGCGCATCTGGTGCCCGGCGGCTCATCCGGCGGCTCGGCCTCCGCCGTGGCGGCGGATCTGTGCGCGGGCGCAACCGCGACGGACACCGGCGGCTCCATCCGCCAGCCCGCGGCCTTCACCGGCACAGTCGGCATCAAGCCGACCTATGGCCGCTGCTCGCGCTGGGGCACGGTGGCGTTTGCATCTTCGCTCGATCAGGCCGGGCCAATCGGCAAGAGCGTGCGCGATTGCGCCATCATGCTGCGCTCCATGGCCGGCCATGACGCGAAGGACACCACCTGCGTGGATCGCGCAGTGCCCAATTACGAGGCGGCGATTGGCCGTTCGGTGAAGGGCCTCAAGATCGGCATCCCGCGCGAATATCGCCTGGATGGCATGGACCCGCAGATCGAGGCGCTCTGGCAGCAAGGCATCGCGATGCTGAAAGCGGCTGGCGCGGAGATTGTCGATATTTCGCTGCCGCACACAAAATATGCATTGCCGGCTTATTATATCGTTGCTCCTGCCGAGGCCTCTTCCAACCTCGCGCGCTATGATGGCGTGCGCTATGGCCTGCGCGTTCCCGGCAAAGACATCGCGCAGATGTATGAAAACACCCGTGCGGCAGGTTTTGGCCGCGAGGTGCAGCGGCGCATCATGATTGGTACCTACGTGCTTTCAGCCGGCTATTATGATGCCTATTACCTCAAGGCCCAGAAGGTGCGCACGCTTATCAAGCGTGATTTCGAGATTGCCTTCGATGCCGGCGTCGATGCTGTGCTCACGCCTGCCACGCCTTCCGCTGCCTTCGGCATTGGCGAAAAGGGCTCGGCTGATCCGGTCGAGATGTATCTCAACGACATCTTCACCGTCACGGTGAACATGGCGGGCCTGCCGGGCATTGCTGTTCCCGCTGGCCTCGATGCGCAGGGCCTGCCTTTGGGGCTTCAGCTCATTGGCCGGCCATTCGATGAAGAGACACTGTTCTCGCTGGGTGAGGTGATCGAGCAGTCAGCCGGTCGCTTCACTGTCAGCGACAGGTGGTGGTGAGAAAATGGTCATTGCCAGAGCCATGATTGTCGCCTGCCTCACGGCGCTGAAATGGCTGTTTCTGTTTCTGGGGCTATTGCTGGTGGCTCTCACAGTGGCGCAATGGCTCCGCGCTGATGAGTTCGCGCAGCCCGTGACCACCAGCATTGCAGCCGGCGTGAGTGTGCTGATCGCGCTTGGCTGCGGCTGGGGCGCAAAGCGCTTTCAGGCCATGAGCTGATTCAGCCTATGGGCTGAACCCCCTGATCTTAACGCGATGGAGTAGGCACACCTTTGCGCCCGCCAGCGCCGCCCAGACGCCGGCAGACGACATAGAACATCGGCGTGAAGATCAGGCCGAAGATTGTAACACCGATCATGCCGGAAAACACCGCCGTGCCGAGGGACTGGCGCATCTCTGCGCCAGCGCCTGTCGCAATCACCAGCGGCACGACGCCGAGGATGAACGCCAGCGATGTCATCAGAATGGGCCGCAGCCGTGTCTTCGCTGCCGCCACCGCCGCCGTGAACGGATGTGCGCCCTCATCCTCCGCCTGCTTGGCAAACTCCACGATCAGGATCGCGTTTTTCGCGGCAAGTCCCACCAGCACCACAAGCCCGATCTCGACCAGAATGTTGCGATCCAGATCCTTGATACCCACGCCGATCATCGCCGCGAGGATGCACATCGGCACGATGAGCACGACCGCGAGCGGCAAGAGCCAGCTCTCATAGAGCGCGGCCAGAAGCAGGAAGACGAACACCACAGCGAGCCCGAAGGCGATGGCGGCGGTGTTGCCCGCCAGCTTCTCCTGAAGCGCAATTTCGGTCCATTCAAAGCCGAAACCTGCGGGCAGGCGCTCCTTGGCGATCTTTTCGATGGCCGCGATGCCCTGACCCGATGAATAGCCGCGCGCCAGTGCCACCTGAACCTCGGCGGCTGGATAGAGATTGTATCGCGGCACACGGTACGCGCCGGTCGTGTCGTTGAAGGTCGCGACCGAACCAATCGGCACCATCTCGCCTGAGATATTGCGGGTTTTCAAATCCGCGACATCGGCAAGGGTGAGCCGGTAGGGGTTGTCGGCTTGCGCGGTCACGCGATAGGTGCGTCCCAGCAAGTTGAAATCATTGACGAAGGACGAGCCCATATAGATCGTCAATGTTTCGAACACCCGGCCAATCGGCACGCCAAGCTGCTCGGCTTTCGTGCGGTCAATATCCGCATAAATCTGCGGCGTGCGGGTGTTGTAGAGGGTGAAAGCCTGCAAGAATCCGGGCGTCTGCCCAGCCGAGCCCGCCACGATCCAGGCCGCTCCTTCAAGCGCGGAGAGGCCAATGCCGGCGCGATCCTGCACATAACCCTTGAGGCCACCGCCCGTGCCAATTCCCGGCACGGCAGGCGGCTCAATCACCAGCGCGAAGGCTTCTGGCAAAGCGAACATCTGCTGGCGCAGATCGTTGAGGATGCCCTGCGTTGTGAGCTTCTGTTTCACGCGGGTGTCGAAATCGGCGAGCCGCACGAAAATCACGCCGGCATTGGGCGCATTGGTGAAGGTCGCGCCATCAAGCCCCACGAAGGCCACGGAAGCGTCGACACCCGGCCGCGATTGCAGAATGTCGGACGCTCTGCGGATCACGGCATCTGTGCGGTCCAGCGTGGCACCGGGCGGCAGCTGGAAAGCGGTGATGAAATAGCCACGGTCCAGCTGCGGAATGAGGCCGGTAGGTGTGGCGGCAAGGCGCCAATAGGTCAGCCCGATCAAGCCGCCATAGATCACCAGCATGATGACTGCGAACCGGATCGCTTTCTTGGTGAACCACGCATAGCCATTCGATGCGCGGTCAAACGCAAGATTGAACTTGTCGAAGAACCAGTTCAGCGGGCGAGCAAGCGTCGCGGCAAAGCCAGTTTGCGTCTTGTGGTCCTGATGCGGCTTCAGGAGTATGGCGGCGAGCGCCGGCGAAAGGGTCAGTGACACAAAGGCCGAGATGGCTGTCGAGGCCGCAATCGTGATGGCAAACTGCCTGTAGAACGAGCCTTGCAGGCCGGTGATGAAGGCTGTGGGGATGAACACCGCGCACAGCACCAGCGCAATGGCGATGAGCGCGCCGCCCACCTCGTCCATGGTCTTGTGGGCGGCCTCCTTGGGGCTCATGCCTTCGCGCAAATACCGCTCGACATTTTCGACCACCACAATGGCATCATCGACCACGATGCCGATGGCGAGCACCAGCCCGAAGAGCGAGAGCGTGTTGAACGAGACGCCAGTCGCGGCCATGACCAGAAATGTGCCAACCAGCGAAACGGGAATGGCAATGATCGGGATCAGCGCCGCGCGCCAGGTTTGCAGGAAGAGGATGACGACGAAAACGACCAGAAGCACGGCTTCGAGCAGCGTCTCGATCACCTTTTCAATGGATTCGCCGATGAACTCGGTGGGGTTGTAGACCACCGAATATGCAAGACCCGCCGGGAAATCAGCTGCTAACCGATCCATCTCGCGCTTGATCGTGTCGGCGGTGGCGAGCGCATTGGAGCCAGGCCGCTGGAAGATGCCGATGGCGGTGGCATTCTTGTTATTGAGATATGCGTTGATGTTGTAATCCTGCGAGCCAAGCTCGACACGCGCAATGTCGCGGATGCGGATCACGCCGCCATTCTGCTCGGCGCGCACAACGATGTTGCCGAATTCCTCAGGATCAGTGAGCCGCCCCAAAGTCTGCACGGAGAGCTGGAAAGCTCCCGGCGATGAGGCTGGTGGTTGGTTGATCGCCCCAGCCGCAACTTGCAGGTTTGCCGCGCGCAATGCTGCGACAACCTCGCCGGCAGTCAAGCTGCGTGAGGCGGCCTTTGCGGGGTCGATCCAGACCCGCATGCCGTAATCTC
>JBOFIL010000577.1:0-5364 GCA_051650165.1 Allobosea sp. | reverse complement strand
ATTTGCAAAGAATGCCGGATCAGCCGCGTCTCCCGCGCTCCAGGTGCCGCCGGTCTCTTCTGCGACGCTGGCCAACCTCGCCTCATCGCGCCCGGCCAGATGCACCTTGCCGCCTTGCGCTGCGATCAGCCGCGCTGTTGCCGCGCCAATGCCGCTGTTGCCGCCATAGATCAATGTTACGCCAGTCATGGGTGTTCCAGTCATTTGTGTGTGATCCGTCATCATGCAGATAGGGCGTATGCCCCGCATTGGCATGGAAAAACGCGCAGCCATGGCGCGGCTGCGCGTCGCAGGGGGATTTCAGTCATTGCCCCGGTCTCGCCAGCGCTGGCGAGGCCGGTGAGCGCGCAGGTCAGGCGGCTTTCGCCATCACCTCTTCACGCAGAGCCCGGCGCAACACCTTGCCGACATTGGTCTTCGGCAGTGCGTCGCGGAAATAGATGTGCTTGGGCACCTTGTATCCGGTGAGGCTCTCGCGGGCATGGGCGCGCAACTCATCAATGGTGGCGGCCTGGCCCGGCTTCAGCACAACATAGGCAGAGACGCATTCGCCCGAGACATCATCGGGCAAGCCGATCACTGCCGCCTCCAGCACGGATGGATGGTTGACCAGTGCCTCTTCGACCTCGTTCGGATAGACATTGAATCCCGAGACAAGGATCATGTCCTTGATGCGGTCAACGATCTTGATCTCGCCGCTGGGCAGCACGATGCCGATGTCGCCAGTGCGAAAATAGCCATCAGCAGTCATGACCTTGGCGGTCTCTTCGGGGCGGTTCCAGTAGCCAGGCATCACCTGCGGGCCCTTGATGCAGATTTCTCCTGGTGTGCCATCAGGCTGGTTCTTGCCATCCTCGGAGCGGATGGCGAACCATGTCGATGAAACCGGATAGCCGATGGTGCCGGTGAATTCCGAGATGGTCGGCAGGTTGACGCTCGCCACGGGCGATGTCTCGGAGAGGCCATAACCCTCCACGATCGGCTTGCCGGTAAGGTCTTTCCATTTCTTGGCGACCACGGCCTGTGTGGCCATGCCGCCAGAGACCGAGAAGCGCAAATTGGAAAAATCCACGCCGCCAATATCGGGGTGGTTCACCAATGCATTGTAAAGCGTGTTGACGCCGGACATGCAGGTGAAGCGCGTGGTTTTCAGCGTCTTGATGAAGCCGGGAATATCGCGCGGATTGGCGATGAGCAGGCTCTTCGAGCCGGTTTTCATGAAATAGATGCAGCAGCAAGTCAGCGCGAAAATGTGGTAGAGCGGCAGCGCCGTTACCATCACATTCTGGTCGTTCGGATCGCCCTTCGGGTCGCGGATGGCGTTGGAGAGCCAGGCCTCGCACTGGGCGACATTGGCCGCGATGTTGCGATGGAGCAGGGTTGCGCCCTTGGCCACACCTGTCGTGCCGCCGGTGTATTGCAGGAAGGCGACATCATCCTGTGTCACATCCACGGGCTTGGGTGCGGCATTGCCCGAAATCGCCGCCTTGAATGCGATGGCTCCCGGCAGGTTGAACGGCTTCACAGCCTTCTTCACCTTGCGCGAAACCAGATTGACGATATGGCCCTTCAAGCCCATCAGATCGCCAGGTGTTGCGACAAAGATCGCATCCAGCTTGAGGTTGGGCAGCGCCTCCTCGACAACATGCGCGAAGTTCTCGATCACCACCAGCGCGCGTGCGCCGGAATCATTGATCTGGTGCGTCAGCTCCTTGGCCGTGTAGAGCGGATTGACGTTGACCACCGTGTAGCCGCCGATGATCACGCCGCACAGGGCCGCCGGATAGGCGAGGATATTCGGCATCATCAGCGCGATGCGATCACCCTTGCGTAAGCCCCGCGCCTGTAGCGTGGCGGCAAAGGCGTCCGCCGCGCGGCCAAGCTCGCGATAGGTGATGGCCTTGCCAAAGCTCTCGAAGGCCGGGCGATCCGCATAGGCACGGATGGCATCAAGGATAAGCGATTTCACTGTGCCGGCATTGTCGACATTCACATCAGCAGGCACACCCGCTGGATAATGGCTCAACCATGGGCGTGCAGCCAGATCGCTCGCGGCAAACGCGTTCATCTTCAATGTCCTCCCCGGACCATGTTTGGCACGCTCTTGGGCGTTGCTCGTTTTGGTTCATATGTAAATTGAATACGATTTCGTCAGGTCTGGCCTGCGTCAGTCACATATATAGTATCGGCATCAATGCGCCATTTCGCAAGGTGGCGTTTTCTGAAGTTTGGGCAATAAGGCGCGCCTGCCATAAAATATGGCGTCAGGCCGCGATGCCCGTAAGCCGGCGCGTCAGGCCGCGCCGTGTGTCAGCATGGGCAGGGCCTTGCCGTGGCAGTGTTTGAAGCGCATTCCAGAGCCGCAGGGGCAGGGGCCATTGCGCGGCACATTCATCTGGGCGTAATCGGGCGCGGAAAAGCGCGGCACTTGCTCAAAACGCGCCAGTGGGTTGACAAAGACCGGCGGCCTTGGCTGCGGCGGTTCAACCGTGGGGCGGGCCGCGTTCGCTTCGCGCAATGCCTGTTGCTTGGTGCCCTCAAGATCGAAGAACTGCCCGGCGCGATCTCCGTTGGCGCGGACATAATGCATGAAGATCTGCACCATCTCCTTGCCGGTGAAGGCCTCACGCCAATGATCGGCATCGCAGCCAAGATAAAGGATGGCCTGGCCGGGATCGAGATCGACGGCGGCTTCCTTGCCGTTCGGCTTCTGCATGAAGATCGGCCAGCCGCCATCTTGCGAGAGATTGACGGTCAGGCTGATCTCGCAGGCCGGCCGATCGCGGTGGCGCGGCAGATCATTACCCGTGCGATAGATGCGGCCATACACATAGGTTGGCAGCACAGGCTCTCCGAGCAGCTCGCTGACATGCGGCACTTTCTCGACAAGCTTCCGGATGAAGGGCAGGTGGTTGTAGGCCGAGGTCGCCTTGGGCGATTGCGCATCGCGTATGCCGCCGCCTTCCTTCTCCAGCCTGTAGAATTCATCCGATAGTGCTTTAGCCACATCTGGCTCGAAGAAGCGGTCCACCTTGATGTAGTTGTTCTTCACAAGGTTCGGGTTCATGGCGCGGTCCTGCCTGGTCAATGTCTTGCTTCACGAATGCCGGAACCTGCCCGGCAATGGCATGTAGAAAGGCGAGGCGCTGGCCGTCCGCATCGGGGTCAAACTGCTCAATGGCGAGAGCGCAATAGCATACTGCGCGGCCATGCCGGTTCAGCACGACAAGGAAACGTCAGTTTCATCTCAAAATCAAGACGATGACGTGTTGCTGCCTGCCAAAGACGTGGATTTGGCTCGCAAATCACACGCTGAGGTTAATGCAGGAGCGGATTTTGTCCGCTAGCCCTCACGCAAACTGGCCGTGGCAATGCTTGTATTTCTTGCCGGAGCCGCAGGGGCAGGGCTCGTTGCGGCCAACCTTGCCCCAGGTTGACTGGTCATTCGGGTCACGGTCTCCCACAGGCTCATCGGCGATGAAACCTGCTGGCACGGCAGCGGCCGTCATCATGGCGGGCTGCCCGACAGGCACCATGTTCATTGCCTCATCGCCGCGATCATCGGCAACGATCTCGATGCGCATCATGTGGCCGGTGACCTGCTCGCGCAGCTTGGCGATCATGGCATCGAACAGCTCGAATGCCTCGGATTTATATTCGTTCAGCGGGTCGCGTTGGGCATAGCCGCGCCAGCCCACGACCTGCCTGAGATAATCGAGCGTGACGAGGTGCTCCTGCCACAGATGATCCAGTGTCTGGAGCAGCACCTGCTTCTCGACGTAGGTCATCAGCTCGTCGCCATTGCGCTCGATACGGGCCGCATAATCGGCATCGGCAAGGCCGCGCAGACGCTCGATCATCTCGGCCTCGGCGATGCCTTCCTCCTTGGCCCAATCCGCGACGGGCGGGCGAAGGTTGAGATAGGCGAAGACCTCCTGGTCGAGCTTCTCGATATTCCATTGCTCGGGGTAGGATTCGGGCGGAATATTGCGATGGACCACGTCATCGATGGTGTCGTGGCGCATGGTGTCGATCGTTTCGCGGATCGACTCCTGGCTCATGAAATCGCGCCGCTGCTCGAACACCACCTTGCGCTGGTCATTCATCACGTCGTCGTATTTCAGGATGTTCTTGCGGATTTCGAAGTTGCGTGCCTCGACCTTGCCTTGCGCCCGCTCCACGGCCTTGGAAAGCCAGGGGTGTACGATGGCCTCGCCCTGCTGGTGGCCAAGCTTGACCAGCATCGTATCCATGCGCTCCGCGCCGAAGATACGCATCAGGTCATCTTCCACCGAAAGGTAGAATTTCGAGCGGCCAGGGTCGCCCTGACGGCCTGAGCGACCACGCAGCTGGTTGTCAATACGGCGGCTCTCATGGCGCTCGGTGCCGATGATGAAGAGCCCGCCCGGATGCGTCACTGTCTTGGCGGCGCGCGAGCCTTTGGCTGGCTCGGTTTCCACCGTCTCGCCGGCGTTGAGCACGATCTGGCGGAAGCTCTCGATCTCGGCACGGATGGCGGCGATTTTCGCCTGCTTCTCCGGCCCGTCTTCCATGCTGGCGGTCTCTTGCGCGATGCGCATGTCGACATTGCCGCCCAGCTTGATGTCGGTGCCGCGGCCCGCCATGTTGGTCGCGATGGTGATCGCGCCCGGCACGCCGGCTTCTGCCACGATGTAGGCTTCCTGCTCGTGGAAGCGCGCGTTCAGCACCGCGATCTTGCGCGAGGGAATGCCATTGCGGGCGGCTTCATAGAGGCTCTCTAGCGCCTTTGGATCAGTGAAATCGACCATCGAGAAGCCGGCTTTCAGCAGCCGGTCAGCAATCAGCTCGGACTTTTCAATTGAGGCCGTGCCAACCAGCACAGGCTGGCGGCGCAAGGTCGCGGCCTCGATGTCGCGGATGATGGCGTCGACCTTCTCATCGAAGGTGCGATAAATCTCGTCTTCCTCATCAAGGCGCGCGACCGGCACATTGGTCGGGATCTCGACCACATCCAGCTTGTAGATCTGCTGGAATTCCTCGGCCTCGGTCGCGGCGGTTCCGGTCATGCCGGCGAGGCGGCCATAGAGGCGGAAATAGTTCTGGAAGGTGATGGTGGCCAGTGTCGCATTCTCGGGCTGGACCGGGACATGCTCCTTGGCTTCCAGCGCCTGATGCAGCCCATCCGAATAGCGCCGGCCCGGCATCATGCGGCCCGTGAACTCGTCAATGATGACGACCTCGCTGTAACCCTTTTCGGGGTCAAAACGGACGATGTAATCCTTGTCCTTCTGGAACAGGCCATGGGCGCGCAGCGCCTGATTGACATGGTGCACGGTGGTGACGTTGGCGCTCTCGTAAAGATCGCCTTCCGAGATCAGCCCG
>JBOFIL010000576.1:0-6680 GCA_051650165.1 Allobosea sp. | reverse complement strand
TCGGGCAAGACGGTATTCACCACCGCGCTGATCCATCATCTGGTTTCGGGCGCAAAGCTGCCAATGCTGCGCGCGTCTTCCGAGGGGCGGATTGCGAGTGCGCGGTTGATCCCGCAGCCTGACCAAGATGTGCCGCGCTTCCCTTATGAGGCGCATCTAGCGGCATTGATGGCAGGCGAGACGCGCCGCTGGCCTGAATCGACCAAGCGGATCTCGGAGCTTTCCATCGCCATCGCGTTTGAAAGCAAGACTGGCCTGATCGGCGGGCCATCAACACTCACGCTCGATATTGTCGATTATCCCGGCGAGTGGCTGCTTGATCTGCCCTTGCTGGAGCTGGGCTATGCGGCCTGGGCAGCGGCCTCATGGGCGGATGCGCGCCGGGCGCATCGAGTTGGTGTTTCCGCGCCATGGCTTGAGGTTGGCAAGGGTTATGACCCTGCTGAGCCTGCGCAGGAGGCCCGCGCAGAGGCGTCGAGCGAGGCCTTCAAGGCGTATCTGGCACGGTTGCGGGCGGACCCAGAGGCCGTCGCGATCCTGCCGCCGGGGCGGTTCCTGATGCCGGGTGATCTGGAAGGCTCGCCCGCGCTCACCTTCGCGCCGCTGGACGTCGCTGCGGATGCGAGCTTCGAGGCTGGCAGTCTTGGCGCGCTGATGGAGGAGCGCTTCGAGGCCTATAAGCGCGTGGTGGTGAAGCCGTTCTTCCGCGATCACTTCGCACGGTTGGACCGCCAGATCGTGCTTGTCGATGTGCTCTCGGCCATGAATGCCGGGGCTCCGGCGGTGGGTGATCTGGAGGCGGCGTTGGGGCAGGTGCTCTCAGCTTTCCGCATCGGGCGCAATGGTTGGCTCGGCCAAGTTTTCTCGCCGCGTATCTCCAAGGTCGTGTTTGCCGCAACCAAAGCGGACCATCTCCATCACAAAAGCCATGACCGGCTGGAGGCTTTGCTGCGGCACATCACCTTGCGGGCTGGCGAGCGGGCACGCGGCGCTGGCGCGGAGGCGGTCTGGATGGCACTCAGCGCCATTCGCGCGACCAGCGAGGCGCGCCTGCCGGTGAAGGGCAAGGAGCTGCCGGCGATTGTCGGCGTGCCAGAGGCTGGCGAGATGGTGGGAAACACCACCTTCGATGGTTTGAAATCCGCGGCAGTGTTTCCAGGCGAATTGCCGGGAGATCCTGCTCAGCTCTTTGCTGGCGATGGTGCACATTGGGCATTGGAGGCGCCGCGTTTCCGCCCGCCACTGCTTCAGCCTGATGCGGGCGGACGGATGCCTGCCTTGCCACATCTCAGGCTCGATCGCGCAATTGATCATCTCATCGGCGACAAGTTGGCGTGAGGGACAAGGGCATGGCTGCACAAAAGCACGACAAGCCAACCGCGATCATCCTGGATGAGGATGACGCGCCGCCATCAAAGCGCAAAGCCATTGTGCTGATCCCCGAGACCGACGAGCCTGATGCGGCTCCTGTGACGCCGCCGGCGGTGCCTTCAAAGCGCTTCGGTTGGGGCAAGATGTTTGTGCTGGGGCTTGGCGGGTTTCTCTCGCTCGCGCTCTGGCTCTGGATCGAGGCGACCGCGCGGCAGATGCTGGCGCAATCGCCCATGATGGGTTTTGCTGCCGTCGCATTTCTGGTGCTCGCGATGCTCGCGCTGGGCGTCATGCTGGCGCGGCTGGCGTATGATCTTGCGCGGCTCAACAAGGTCGTGGTGCTGCGCGAGCAAAGCTCGGCGGCACTGGCAGCAAATGATGTGGAGGCGGCGCGCGCAGTCTCACGCCAGATAGTCGCCCTTACCAGCAAGCAGCCGGAAACGGCAGCGGGGAGAGCAGCACTGGCCGCAGCAGAGCCAGGGCTGGTTGCCGCCGCTGATGTGCTGGCGCTTACCGAGCGCGAAATCCTTGCGCCGCTGGATGCCCGTGCGGCGGAGCTGATCGCAAACGCAGCCAAGCAGGTCTCGCTGGTGACGGCGGTGAGCCCGCGTGCGCTGGTGGATGTGTTGTTTGTGGCGTTCGCCTGCACAAGACTACTGCGCGCCATTGCTGCCACCTACGGCGCTAGGCCGGGCTGGATCGGCCTCATGCGCCTTGGCCGGCAGACGCTGGTGCATCTGGCCGTCACGGGTGGGATCGCGGCAGGCGAAACCATTCTCCAGCAGATCATGGGGCAGGGGCTTGCGGCCCGGCTCTCGGCCAAGCTGGGCGAGGGTGTGCTGAATGGGCTTTTGACAGCGCGTGTGGGCCTCAGCGCCATCGCCCAATGCCGCCCGATGCCCTTTGTGGAGCAGCCTCAGCCAACACTCAAAGACGTGGCGGGTGAATTTCTGCCGGGGCGGAGCGACCAAGCCTGATCTGGTTGGCATGACCGGCAATTCTTGCCGGCCATGACCGATGCTGCCGGCACATTCGTGCCTGCGCAAGGCTTTATTCACGCTGTAACGCATTGAAAAATAACAAAACATCGGTTGGCACGGCGGCTGCAAAGCCAGAGCTGAGTGAATGGGTCGTGTTCGGTCCAGTCGGTAGCTTTGGGAGAGTGTTATGGGTGTTTTCAGCGCGTTGACGACGGCGGTGTCGGGGATGAGGGCGCAGTCCTATGCGCTTGAAAACATCTCCGGCAACATCGCCAATTCCCGCACCAGCGGCTTCAAGCGGATCGATACGGATTTTGTCGATCTTATTCCCGATACACCCACCAATCGCGAGCTCTCCGGCTCTGTGTTGTCGCGCTCCAAGGCAACGACGACCGTGCGCGGTGATATTTCCGCCACCAGCATCGACACCAACGTGGCGATCAATGGCGATGGCTTCTTCATTGTCTCGAAGCGCAATGGCGGTGTCGGAACCAACCTCACCTTCGAGGGCACGGACCTCTACACCCGCCGTGGCGATTTCGATTTTGATGCCAATGGCTATCTCGTCAACGGTGCTGGCCATTATCTCAAGGGCCTTCCGCTTGATCCTGTGACCGGCACCACGGTTGGCTCGCAGGCCAGTGTGCTGCGCGTCACGTCTGATCAGATTCCTGCCAAGGCAACCACGGAAGTGGAGTATCGCGCGAATATTCCTTCCTACCCGGAAACGCCAAATTCAGACCCGCTTGTTGCCAACTCTGAACTGCTCAACCCAGCCTCATTCGGCACGAACCCGACAACTGCCGGCACCAACACCGTGGTGGGTTCTGATCTGGCGACATTCTACAACCAGTCCATCGCGGGCGGTTCAGTCACTGTCTATGACAGCCTCGGTCAGCCGGTGAACGTGCAGCTTCGCTGGGCCAAGGTGAACTCGGTCGCCAATGGTGGCACGGACACCTGGAACCTCTTCGTCTCCGAAAACACCGCTGCCACGGGCGCAGCCGTGGCATGGCGCAACATCGGCACACCTGTAACCTTCGACAACACCGGCCAGCTCACCTCAGCTGCCACCGTGAACATGCCGACCATCACGGCCAATGGCGTGACCATCGCAGGCGTGACAATTTCGAGCGGCGGTACGGGCCTGACGCAGTATGCCGATCAGAACGGCCAGATCCAGGCCAATTCGATCCGTCAGAATGGCTACACGGCGGGGTCGCTGGAGCGCACCTCGGTCTCGCAGGATGGCAAGGTGCTTGGCTCCTATTCCAATGGCGAGGTTGTGGCGCTGGCCCAGCTTTCCATCGCCAATTTCAATGGCGCGAACTATCTCAAGCGTGTGGATGGCGGCGCCTTCGAGCAGACCATTGAATCCGGCCTGCCAATTGTCGGCACCGGCACATCCAACCTCGTCGGCGGCTCTGTCGAGCAATCCAACACCGACATCGCCGATGAATTCTCCAAGATGATCGTCACGCAGCAGGCCTATTCTGCCAATACCCGCGTGATCAACACCTCGCAGCAGATGCTGCAGGACGTGCTCAATATCATCCGTTGAGGGTGGTTGAGCTTTAGGGAGCGCGCGTCATGGGCCTCGGATCAGTTCTCGGAAATGCTCTATCTGGAATGCGGGTGACGCAGGCCGGGCTGGATGTTGTCTCACAGAACGTCTCCAATGCCGGATCAATCGGCTATGTGGCGCGCCAGACGACCAATGTGGAGCGCGTCGAGAATTCTTCGGCTGGCGGCGCGCGCACTGCGCAGGTTCAGCGCCTTCTTGATCGGCTCGTGCAGCGTCAGCTCTGGAGCGAGTCCTCCGGGGCTGGCTATACCGGCGCACGGGCACAAACGCTTCAGGCGGTCGATCAGCTCTACGGCGCCCCTGATGGCGCGAGCGCGCTTGATACGCTCTACAACCAGTTCACCAACTCGTTGCAGCAGCTGAAAAGCGAGCCCTCCAATTTCGCGACCCGCAGCATGGTGCTCGATGCGGCAGATCAGCTTGCCTCGCGCCTCAACTCGCTCTCGGAGGGCATCCAGTCCCTGCGTGGGCAGGCCGAGGCCGGCATCGACAGCGCTGTGGTCAAGGTCAACGAGTTGCTCGGTCGCCTCACCACGGTCAACAACCAGCTCACTGATGCCACAGGCTACCGTGCCAACCCTCAGCTGGAGGATGAGCGCGACCGCATCATCACCGAGCTCTCTGAATACGTTGACATCAAAGCGAATTTTGATGGCAACAACCGCGTTTCGATCATCACCAATTCCGGCTTGCAGCTGTTTGATGGCGCGCAGGCTGTCGAGTTCAGGTTTGATGCCCGCGCCATCACGGCGGAATCGCAATGGAATGCCAATCCGGCGCTACGCACGGTCGGCACAATCAATATCGTTGATTCAACCGGCGGTATCATCGATGTCACGAGTGGAAACCAGTTCCGCTCTGGCAAGATCGCCGCATTGGTCGAGCTGCGCGACGGCACGCTCAACCAGATGCAGACGCAGCTCGATGAGCTGGCGGCGCAGATGTCGAGCGCTCTCTCCGATACCCCGCGTGCTGGCGTGGCGGCGGCGGTTGGCCCCGCGACTGGCTTTGATGTTGATCTGGCAGGGCTTCAGGCCGGCAATGCGATCACGCTTGATTATACGCTGACGCCTTCTGGCCAGACACGCAGCTACACCTTTCTGCGCGTGAACAGCGCGGCCTCGCTGCCGCTGCCGGCAGGCGCTGCGGGTGACACGAACAACCCTGTTGTCGGCATCAATTTTTCCGGCGGCATGGCCTCGGTGGTCACGCAAATCCAGACTGCGCTTGGCGCTGGCTTCACCGTCGCCAACCCGGCCGGCACAACGCTGCGCATCCTTGATGATGGCGCGGCGGCGACCACGAACGTCAATGCGCTCACCGCCAAGATCACCAACTCAACCTTGACCAATACCGGCGCCAACCCACCAGCCGAGCTGCCCTTCTTCGTGGATGGCGGGCGCGGCAATGCGGTCTACACCGGCTCGTTTGAGGGCAACTGGCAGAAGGTGGGCTTTGCCTCGCGCATTTCCGTCAATCCGGCGCTTGAGGCGGATCGCTCGCGTCTGGTTGTGTTCGGCACTGCGCCGCAGACGCTCGCTGGCGACACCACCCGCCCGCAGATGATGTATGATCGCCTCACCTCGACAGTGATGCGCTTCTCACCCGCCACCGGCTTTGCTGGCAATGGCGTGACCTACACAGGCACAATCGCTGATTTCGCACGCCGCACCGTGGAAGCGGAAGGCCAGATGGTCGAGAACGCCACCAATCTCGATGAAGGCCAGCAGATCGCAAAGGCTGCCATCGAGAGCCGTTTTTCCGAGACAGCCGGGGTCAATGTCGACCGCGAAATGGCGTCATTGATCGAACTTCAGAACGCTTATGCCGCCAATGCCCGCATCATCTCCGCCGTCAAGGAGATGATGGACCTGTTGTTCCGGGCTTAACGGGTGAGATGAGGGGCGCACCATGATCAACAGCTTCAAGCCTGGACAATTTGCTGCCACGCAGACCTCGGATCGCCTCGTCTCGATGCGCGCGCAGCTCGATGATCTGCAGCGCCAGATGTCAACCGGCAAGAAATCCACGACTGTGGGCGGGCTTGGTATTGACCGGCGTGTCAGCCTTGATGTGCGCGGCAAGCTGGCCTCGATCGAGGGTTGGAACAAGACCATCGAGCAGGGCGATCTGCGCCTCAAGGTGATGTCGCAATCTGCCGAGCGCTTTGCCAAGATGACACTGGAGGCCAAGGGCGACCTGCGCCCGAACTCCTATCTGCTCACCGCCTCCGGCCAGACGCCGGGGCAGATCCTCTCCACCGAGAAGCTCCAGCAGAGCATCGACGCGCTCAACATGGATATCAACGGGCGCTATCTTTTCTCTGGCCGCTCCACTGACACGAAGCCGGTCGAGACCTTCACCTTGATGATGAATGGCGATGGCGCAGGCCGTGCCGGCATCAAGCAGATGATATCCGAGCGCCGCCTGGCTGATATAGGCGCGGGGCAGGGGCGTCTCACCGTGGCGAGCGCCGGTGCAGCCGCGACCATCGATGAAGAGGCGACCAACCCGCCCTATGGCTTCAAGATCGTGGGAGCCGCGACCAACAGCGCAGCGCTGACACCCGTTGTCACCGCTGGCCCGCCAGCCAATCTCTCCGTCACGGTGGGCGGCACGGTGAATGTCGGCGAGGAGCTCACTGTCAGGCTCAACTTGCCGGACGGCACGCAGGAAATCCTGACATTGACGGCTCGCACGGCTGCGACGACTGGCCCGCTGGAAGACACGTTCGTGATTGGCGC
>JBOFIL010000575.1:0-3388 GCA_051650165.1 Allobosea sp. | reverse complement strand
GTCATGTCCGTCTTCTGTTCGCCTCAGCCCTTGGTGTTCGGTTCGGCTGCTGCCGCGCCGGCCATGGCAGCACCCGAACCGCCCTTGATCTTGCCCAGAACCGACTCGGCAATCGAGCCCGGCTGTAGCTTCGGCTTCTCGAACAGGCCGACAAAGAACAGCGCGACGAAATAGCCAAAATACAGTGCGGTGAAGATGCGCGATGCAATCACGTATCCGCCCTCTGCCGGCTTGGCACCGAGCCAGCCAAGGATCACGCAGACAATCGCGAACATCCAGAAGAGCTGGCGCGCAATAGGCCGATAGGTCATCGAGCGCACCTTGGATGTATCCAGCCAGGGCAGCAGCGCCAGCATGGCGATGGAGGCGAACATCAGCAGCACACCGCCAAGCTTGTCGGGCACTGCGCGCAGGATCGCGTAATAGGGCAGGAAGTACCACTCAGGCACGATGTGTGCGGGTGTCACAGCCGGATTGGCAGGGATGTAATTGTCCGCATGGCCGAGATAGTTCGGCATGTAGAAGACAAAATACAGATACACCATCACGAAGCAGGACATGACGAACATGTCCTTGACCGTGGCGAATGGCGTGAAGGGCACCGTGTCCTTCTCGACATTCTTCACTTCAACGCCGGTCGGGTTGTTCTGCCCGACATGGTGTAGCGCCCAGATGTGCAGGATCACCACGCCAAAGATCATGAATGGCAGCAGGAAGTGCAGCGAGAAGAAGCGGTTCAGCGTCGGATTATCGACCGAATAACCGCCCCACAGGAAGGTCACGATGGTCTCGCCGACAACCGGGAAGGCCGAGAACAGGTTGGTGATGACGGTCGCGCCCCAGAAACTCATCTGGCCCCATGGCAGCACGTAGCCCATGAACGCCGTCGCCATCATCAGGAGGAAGATCACGACGCCGAGAATCCAGAGGATTTCGCGCGGGGCCTTGTACGAGCCGTAATACAGGCCGCGGAAGATGTGGATGTAGACCGCCACGAAGAACATCGATGCGCCGTTGGCGTGCAGATAGCGCATCAGCCAGCCATAATTCACATCGCGCATGATGTGCTCGACCGAATTGAAGGCGAGCGTTGCGTGCGGCGTGTAGTGCATCGCGAGGATCACGCCAGTGACGATCTGCGCCACCAGCATGAACATCAGGATCGCGCCGAAGGTCCAGAAATAATTCAGGTTGCGCGGCGTCGGATAGGAGACCGCCGTATCATGCGCGAAGCGCACGATCGGCAGGCGCGAATCGATCCAGCGTGTGAACCCGCTCTTCGGGACATATGTGGAATGATGACCACTCATGATGTCTTCAAATCCTGTTGGATGCAGAAAGAAACGCCGGCATCAGCCGATCTTGATCTTGGAGTCGCTGACGAAACCATAGGGCGGCACGCCGAGATTGGTCGGCGCCGGGCCTTTGCGGATGCGCCCCGAGGTGTCGTAATGCGAGCCATGGCAGGGGCAGAACCAGCCATCATAATCGCCTCGCACATCGCCGGGCGTGTTGCCGAGCGGCACGCAGCCCAGATGGGTGCAGTTGCCGTAAACGATGAGGAACTGCTCCTTGCCCTCTTTGACGCGGGCCTGGTCAGCCTGCGGATCGGGCAGCGAGGCAACATTGACCTTGCGGGCCTCCTCGATCTCTTTCTTGGTGCGGTGACGCACGAAGATGAGTTTACCACGCCAGAACAGCTTGATCGCCTGACCTTCAGCCACGGGGGCGAGGTCCAGCTCGATCGGCGCACCGGCAGCAATGGTCTGCGCATCTGGCGCAAGCTGGCTTATCAGCGGGATGGCTGTCAGCGCCACGAAGCCCGCGCCGGCAGCGCCCGTCGCCAGGAACAGAAAATCACGACGGTTTGGCTCTGAGCCTGGTGTCGTGGGGGCAGTGTTCATATTCGCCACGTTCAATATCCCTGACGCTTCTGATTCAAATCCCTGGTTGCTTCACCGGGCACCAAGGCCAGACAAAAGACCGGCACACCCTTGAATGCAACCCTTGCAGATAAGCGACGATTGGACAGCAATTGCAATGCGTCCCGTCGTCGCCTTTGTGGCGGCTTTTGGCATGGCTCAAAAGTGAAGTCCAGTTCAACGAGGGGGGAAGCGGATGCTCAGGCAAGATTGTCCTCAGCGGCCAGAAACCCGCCTGATTGCCGCGCCCAGAGCCGCGCATAGAGCCCGCCGCGCGCAATCAACTGGGCATGGGTGCCCTCATCCACGATCTTTCCGCCATCCATGACGATCAGCCGGTCCAGCGCCGCAATTGTCGAGAGCCGGTGCGCGATCGCGATCACGGTCTTGCCCGCCATCAGGCTGGTCAACTGATCCTGAATCGCGGCCTCGGATTCCGAATCCAGCGCCGAGGTCGCCTCATCCAGAATGAGAATGGGCGCATCCTTGAGAAGCACGCGCGCAATGGCGATGCGCTGGCGCTGGCCACCGGAAAGCTTCACGCCGCGCTCGCCCACGCGAGAGTCATAGCCTTTGCGTCCGGCCTGATCCTCCAGATGCGGGATGAAATCATCCGCCTTGGCAAGCATGGCAGCGCGGGCAATTTCGGCCTCCACTGCATCAGGCCGGCCATAGGCGATGTTGTCACGGATCGAACGGTGCAGCAGCGAGGTATCCTGCGTCACCACCGCGATCTGCTCTCGCAAACTATCCTGACGCACGCCCGCAATATCCTGTCCGTCAATCAGGATGCGCCCCGCCTGCACATCATGCAGGCGCAAGAGCAGATTGACGAGGGTGGATTTGCCAGCACCGGATGGGCCTACAAGCCCGATCTTCTCGCCGGAGCGGATTGTGATGGTCAGCTTATCGAACAGCGGCGGGCGGGTGCTCTGATCACCATGATAGCTGAAGCGGATCGCCTCGAAGGTCACCGCGCCCGTGCTGACCTTCAATTCGACAGCATCAGACCTGTCGACAAGGGCATGGGGCCGCGCGATAGTTTCCATGCTCTCCTGCACAGCGCCGATATTCTCGAACACGCCGCGGATGGTGTGCATCACCCAGCCGGACATCTGCACAAGGCGCAGCACCATGGCGATGGCCGCCGCCACCGCGCCGGGGCTCATCTCGCCCTTCCCCCAGAAATGCAGGCAGAGCGCACCGATCACCACGATCAGCACACTGTTGACGAGTTGCAGAAGCGAGGTGACGCCCGTGATCAGCCGCGTGAGATTGAGGAAAGCCGCATTCCATTCGGCCAACCCCTCGCGCACAGCCGAGCGCTCGGCATCGGCCCGCGCGAACAGCTTCACAGTGAGAATGTTGGTGTAGGCATCGACAATGCGCCCATTCACCTTTGATCGCGCATGGGAATTGGCATCAGAGCGCTGAATGGCGCGCGGAATGAAATAGCGCATCAGGCC
>JBOFIL010000574.1:0-1746 GCA_051650165.1 Allobosea sp. | reverse complement strand
CCATGAATCATGCAACATCAGTGCATGGCTGGAACTTTCGACGTCAATTCCTATGCAGATGCGCTGGTGATCCTCGGCACGGCGGGCGTCGTCGTGCCGATTGTGCGCCGGCTGGGCCTGAGTTCCGTGCTGGGCTATCTTGCCATGGGGGCGGCGCTCGGGCCGCATGCGCTGGGCTCCTTGCGCGATCAGATGCCCTGGCTGAGCTGGGTGACGATTGCCGATGCGAGGAGCATTAGCGGGCTCGCCGAGCTTGGCGTGGTGTTCCTGCTTTTCCTGATTGGCCTGGAGCTGTCGCTCGCGCGCCTGATCACCATGCGCCGGCTGGTGCTGGGGCTGGGCATGACGCAGGTGGTGGCGAGCACAACGGCGATTGCGCTGGTGCTACTCGCGCTTGATGTCGAGAAGGCCTCTGCGATTGTGATTGGCGCGTGTCTGGCGCTCTCCTCCACTGCCATTGTGATCGAAATCCTCTCCGATCAAGGCCGGCTGGGCACAGCGACAGGGCGCACCAGCTTCTCGATCCTGTTCGCGCAGGATCTGGCGGTGATGCCGATCCTGCTGATCATTTCCGTGCTGGCGGCAGGGGCGGGCGGCTCGGTGCTCGGCGGCGTCGGTGTCGCGGTGCTGCAAGCCGTGCTGGGCGTTTCGGCCATTGTGTTTCTGGGGCGCGTGGCGCTGAAGCCGCTGTTCCGGCTGGTTGCCAATGTGCAATCGACCGAGCTGTTCATGGCCTCCACGGTGTTCGTGATTGTTGTCACGAGCCTGCTGGCGGCCATGGCTGGCCTCTCCATGGCGCTGGGGGCTTTTGTTGCTGGCCTGCTGCTCGCCGAAACCGAATACCGAAAGGTGATCCAGACCCATATCGAGCCCTTCAAGGGGCTGCTGCTGGGCGTGTTCTTCTTCACGGTGGGCATGGGCATTGATGTGCCGGCCATGCTCATTTCGCCATGGCGTATTCTCGCCGCGCTGATCGGGCTCATTATCGTCAAGGGCGTGATCATTTATGGGCTGGCGCTCCTCTTCAAGGTGCAGCGCATGGCGGCGCTGGAAACGGCGCTGATGATTGCGCCAAGTGGCGAGTTCACGCTTGTCGGCATAGGTGCGGCGCTGGCGGTGGGCGTTGTGGGCACCAGCGAGGCGAGCTTTGCGCTGGCCGTGACCTCGCTCTCCATGGCGCTGATTCCGCTGCTGGCGGGGCTGGGTCGGCGCATTGACGCATGGGCCTCCGCCAAGAAGCCGCCTGATCCGGCGCTATTGGCGCGGCCCGAGGTGCGTGCGGGGCATGCCATTGTCGTGGGTCATGGCCGGGTGGGGCAGGTGGTGTCAGCCATGCTGCGCACCCATAATATCCCCTATATCGCGACAGACTCAGATGCGCGCGCCGTCAGCCGGGAGCGCCGCGCCGGGCATGAGGTGTTTTATGGCGATGCTGCCAACCGCGATTATCTCAACATACTGGGTCTGGCCGATGCGCGCGCCGTGATCATTACCATCCATACCGCGAGGATCATCGATGAGATCGTCCCAATGGTGCGTGCCATCCGGCCCGATATTCCCATTGTGGCGCGGGCGCGTGATGCTGCCCATGCCCGCCATCTCTATGCGATTGGCGTGACGGATGCCGTGCCGGAGACGATCGAGGCAAGCCTGCAACTCTCGGAAGCGGCGCTCGTCGATCTGGGCGTGCCGATGGGGCTGGTCATCGCTTCGATCCATGAAAAGCGCGATGAGTTCCGCCATGAG
>JBOFIL010000573.1:0-3655 GCA_051650165.1 Allobosea sp. | reverse complement strand
CGTGGCCTCAAGGAGGTCAATGACGCCGGTTATGTTCTGGTCAATGGCCAGAAAGTGCCTGTCGCCCATGGAGGCGGCAATCTGGTCATCGAAAAAATGGTGAGAGCCGCACACGAGGCTTTGGTCGAGACGCTCGGCCCGGATTACGAGGCGCGTGGGCTTGCGTTGATCTCGCGAGACCGGGGCAAGCGCTTCTCGGTCGCTTATGGTCATGAGGTTTCCATCACGCAGCGCGACAGTATCGCGCGGAGACGCGAAGCGCTCTATGACGCCATGCCGGCGCTTATCCGCATGGATGATGGCCGTGAGTATGCAATCAAGTTGGGCGCGAGCCGAGAGACCCCCTTCAGGTTCTCGATGGCCCATGCCTCGGTCGATGCCGATGTGCGCGTGGGTGATCCGACTGCACAAAGCATACGCCGCAGCATCGTCACACCGATCAACGACGCAACCACGAAGAGCCTTCTGGATTTCGCCAAGGATTTTGCTGACGGCACAATGGATGAGACTTTTATTGTCATTCCGGCGGATGCTGATGGACGGCGCTATAATCTGAGCGAGCTTCGTGGCACGGTTGAGCAGGCCCGAGAGCGCAAGTTTGACAAGCCCAAGTCTGAAGAAGTCATCACCGAGCTGCCTGTCTATCGTCTTGGACGTGGACCGGATGCCGCGGCCCGCTCCGCGAATGCTGCCCGGGATGCGCGCGCCACCACCGCTACCTCAGGCAATGAACCGACAGGCCCAGTAAGGTCTAACCGTTCGCCGGCAAGCGAGCTGCGCAATGCCGCCGAGTTGTTGCAAGACCTCGCAAGCGGGCATCTGGCTGAGTTGCACCATGACGTGGTTGGTCTCATCGAAGAGCTGCAGACAAGCGGTGATCGCTTCGCCGCGCGCAATGCCACATTCGCAATTCAGGGCGGAACAACCATCCGGCTGGTTGATGGAAAGGCCAGAGGCTATAACGCTGCCTACATGCGGCAAGGCAATGTCCTGCTGGTGGACGTCTCTCTCGCCGATGGCGCATATGTTGATGCCGATGCTTCCCGTACAAACCCGGATGCAGGCAGATACCGCAGCATGCTCAAAGGCATGCTTGCTGAGGAGCTGCAGCACGTCTGGCATGCCAATCATGGCAGGGATGGCCAATCCATTCTTCATCCTCTGCCGGGTGAGGCACGCTTCACCCCATCTGGACCGGATGATTTCAATGCCAAGCGCACGGCTTTCGTAGCAGTATCCGTCGAGCGGTCTCTGATTGATGAAGCCTATGCGTTCCACCAGAACATCCTGCATGGCCCGGTCTGGCCAGATGGCACGGTCATGGCCGATTTGGCCAGTATATTTGCCGGCTTTGAATATGGCCGCCTGCCGCGCCCGCAACTAGAAAAGGTGGTCGCTCTCATCGCTGATCATCCCGATCTTGCCTATCGTGGGTTCTTGAGCGGGCAGGCCGGCAGGGAGTTCGACCAGCGCCACGGGGCCTTGCCTGCAAGTGATGTCGACAGCTTGATGCAATCACGTCAGGCTGCTGCTCATCAGGCGGGTAGCTACCAGTTTGATGTGCGTGACAATCTGGGTGTGGCCACAACACTTGAGATGCCGTTTGACATTCAGGCCGTCTCGGCGGGAACGCGCACGGCAGCCTACGAGCGTGGCACTGCCCTGGAGCGCTATTATTTCGGTGTTCCTGCAGGCCAGCTCGGCACATTGCGCCAGGGCATAGTCGGGCAGGCCGTGACTGCTGCCGCTCCTGGCAAGATTGGTATGAGCCCCGCTAATTTTGATTTGGCAAGCATTGCCGATCCGATCTCCGGCACGCTGGATTTTGCGGTTCATGAGTTGCATCCGCTGTTTGGCAACCCGAATTCGATGATCGGTGAAGCGACACTGTTTCCGCTGTTTGCCGCTCAACTCGAAATGATTGGTCTGAATTCATTCATCGGCAAAAATGGCATTGATTACGTCTCTGATGCTTCAGGCATGATGGGCGCTATGGCCCCGCTGATGTCGATCATCAACAGCCAGCTGACAGACACGCAGAAGGCCGGCTGGCCGTTTGACCTCAACCGCGTTCACAGCCACGCATTGAATGACATCAAGCAGCAGTTGCTGGCGGTGCGTGAGGCCGGTGGTGATACCAGCGCCACCAATGCGGCTTATGTCACAGAGTTGCTGGAGCAAATTGCTCATATGCATGGGCCGGAGGCGGTCTATGAAGATTATCTGAAGCTGGCTGCCCTGGATGGCATGCTTGGCATCACATCCACCTATCGGCGTGTGACTGATGGGACGATAATGCAGGCTGAGTTCGACAGGTTCTATGATCAATCCTTGCCGGAGCGCGCTGATTTGGCGGCGCGGATGGCAGAGATTGCAGCACAGCTTCCCTATGCGACGTTCCTTGGCCTCTATGACAGCAGCTATTTCAGCCGCCTGACACCTGTGATCCAGACTGCCATTTCAGCCCATGCCACCGCCCGTGACTATCGTGGCTTCAGCGCTGATAGCAGTGGCCCCGATACAACGCCGCCCGAGGGCACGCTGCGCATGTCGCGCACGCCCATCGATACAGCTTCTGATGGCGACCAGGCTGAGCAGAACGCAGGAAATCCTCTGGGCCGGTTCACGGGCCAGTCTAGCGTGCGTGATGAGAACGGAACTGTCAGTCGGCTAGACTTTGCCGGCAAGAGTTTGACCGCGCAACAGATCGCCTTGCTTGCTGGTTCGCCAGATGGTTCGAGTGTCAAGATCGTGCCCGATGCAAGCATGCCGGGAAGCTTCTCGCTCTATGTGAGCAATGCTGATCTGCTCTCATTGCCTGCCTTGCAGAAGCTGGAGATAGGAGCTGATGGCAGGCCATATGTGGCGATGAAGATGTATGCGCTGCGACCCGATGCAGGCTTGCCTCAGGGCTTCGGCCTTGCAGGGCTCGCGACGCAGGCCCAGACCGCGCAGGAGCTGGGTTTTACTTCGGTGGTTGCAACCGCCTTCTCTGATGGAAATGGCGAGTTCGTCGGCCCTTATGTCTGGGCGCAATATGGCTTCGATGGGCAGATCGCAGACAGTGATCGGGCTCAGATGCCGGCACAGTTGCAGCCTTTCTCCGTTGTCAGTGAGTTCGCTGGCAACCGCGACCTGATGGCGCTGTGGAAAGAATATGTCGCCACGCACGGCGTCGATATGCAGATGACCTTCGATCTGGCATCAGGAAGCCGCTCATGGGCCCTGCTTGGACAGGCGATGGCACGCAAGGGCCTGACGTCGGATGCAGCAGTTGCCGGCTCATCAAATATCGGTCCAACTTCGCTTGACGCCAACGCCTCATCGGCAGCGACTTCGCCCTTGGCCGATTTCACAGGCTCTTCATATGTGCATGACGGCAAGCGGCCCATGTTCTCGCTGCCGTTTGCCGGGACTGAGTTGAGCGCATTGCAGCTCGCGCGCCTTGCACGCGCGCCGGACGGCTCTTCTGTTCATGTCAATGTCGTACCCGGCAACACAAGCCGGATCGTCATATCCGTGAACAATGCTGACGTGCTGGCACGCCCCACGCAGCAATCGCTTCAGATCGGCATGGATGGGCGCCCGATGGTCATCAACCAGATGATCAATCTGCGAGCCGATGCTAATTTGCCCAAGGGTTATGGCCTTGCCG
>JBOFIL010000572.1:0-1200 GCA_051650165.1 Allobosea sp. | reverse complement strand
CGTGTGGCCGACAAAGGTGCTCGTGAAAACCAGCGAGCCGCCACCTGCCTTCAGCATGGCAGGTATCTGGTGTTTTGCGCCCAGAAATGCGCTGGTGAGGTTGACTGCCAACGTCTCGTCCCAGCCTTTGCGTGAGCGCTCGGTGATGGGGCCAAGCTCGCCAAGCGTGCCGGCATTATTGAACGCGATGTTGAGCGCGCCAAAACGTGACACTGCCAGCGCCACCAGCGCCTCAGCTGTTTCCTCACGGGAGACATCACCCGCATGGGCGACCGCTTCAGTGCCGGCGGCTGTGATTTCAGCAACGAGCGTGTCCAGTTCTGGCTTTCTGCGTGCCGCTACAACCAGCTTGGCACCATGGCGCGCGAACAGAAGGGCAGTGGCGCGGCCAATGCCGGAGCTGGCGCCTGTGATGATGGCGACCTTGCCAGCAAGTGCGGTGGTGGTTGTTGACGACATGATGTGACCTTTAATTGTAATGATAGATACAAAAATGCATCAACCTATTTACATTCCGGGTCAAGCCTTTTTATATTGATCGATATGGAATTGACTTCATCCTCCGTCACAAAGCCAAAGCGGCGTGGGCGTCCGCGCGCTTTCGATCAAGGCGTCGCGCTGAATGCGGCAATGCGCTTGTTCTGGCAGCGCGGCTTCGAGGGCGTGTCCATCAGCGAGTTGTCACAGGCCATGGGCATCAATGCGCCGAGCCTCTACGCCACATTTGGCGACAAGCGGCAGCTGTTCGAGGCCTCTGTGGAGGCTTATCTGGCCGGCCATGGCTGCTATGCGATCGAGGCCATCCTGCAGGAAGGCACCGCCCGCGCCGCGATAGAGCGGTTGCTGGTGTCTGCTGCCGCATATCTGACTGATCCGAGAATGCCCTCGGGTTGCATGGTGGTGCTCTCGGCAATCAATTGCGCCGAACAAGACACGGATTTGCGAGACACGATGGCAGCCAAGCGCAATGCCTCTGCGGATGCCATCCGCGACCGGATACGTGCCGGCGTGGCAAAGGGGGAAACCCCTCGCGGCTTTAATGCGGATGCGATGGCGGCGCTTGTGACCGCCACCTTCCAGGGGCTCTCCATTCGTGCGCGTGATGGCGCAACGCGTGAGGAGCTGGAGTCTGTGGCAAGGCTGCTGATGCAGCAATGGCCAGAAGCAAAGCCGTCAACCCAATGACCACTTACTCAAAGG
>JBOFIL010000571.1:0-5244 GCA_051650165.1 Allobosea sp. | reverse complement strand
GGCGACCGCGCTGGCGCTGCGTCTGCAACGGCTTGAAATGATCCGTGCTGCTGCGCGCAAGCTTGGTCAGCGCGCCCAGCTTGGGCAGGATGTGTTCGCACGCGGTGCCCCCGAGGCGGTGGTGACATCGCCCTCGCAGGATTGGGAGGCGACAATCCATGACATGCTCGCCGCCTATGCCCGTCAGCGGCAGGTGAAGGCGGCGCGGCGTGTCACCTTTCACAAGCGCGAGGTCTGGGCCCTCGCCGAGGCGCGCGAGGCGCTGGCACGGCTGATCGGCATCGCCAGTGACTGGACCACACTGGACGAGCATTTGATGGCCTATCTGGTTGCGCCAGCGATGCGCGCCACTGTGCGCGCCTCATCGCTGGCTGCCGCGCTGGAATTGGTGCGCGAAGGCAAGATGCAGATCAGGCAAGGCGAGGCCTTTGCGCCGATCTATGTGCGCAAGCCAATAAACGAGGCCGCTTCTGCGGCAGGGAGATGAAGATGGTGGCTGTGGCAAAACGCACGCAAGGCACAGCCCATGATGGGCCGGTGAACGACCATGAGGATGAAGCGCAGGAAGCGGCACATGAAGCCCACGCGCTGGCGCTGCGCATCACGGAGGCGCTGATTTTTGCCTCGGCCAGCCCGGTGAAACTGGCCGACATTGCCGCGCAATGCCCGGCAGGGGCAGACATGAAGGCAGTCATGGCGGATCTTGTCCGGGTCTATGACGGGCGCGGCGTGGAGCTGGCGCAAGTGGCTGGCGGCTACGCTTTCCGCACCGCGCCAGACCTTGGCTATCTCCTGAAACGTGACACGGACGAGCCCCGCAAGCTGACCCGCGCTGCCATGGAAACGCTCGCCATCATCGCCTACCATCAGCCGGTAACGCGCACGGAAATCGAGGAAATTCGCGGTGTCGCGACCTCTAAGGGCACGCTCGACCTTCTGATGGAAACCGGCTGGATCAAGATGCGCGGCCGCCGCAAGACACCGGGCCGGCCCATCACCTATGGCTCGACGCCTGGCTTCCTCGATCAGTTCGGTCTTGACCGGATCGATGATCTGCCCGGCCTTGAAGAGCTGAAAGGCGCGGGCTTCATCGATGGGCGCCTGCCATCAGACATTACTGTGCCGAGCCCGGATGACAGCGACACGCTGCGCGATGATGAGGACGCACTGGGTGATTTGTTACATCCGCTTGATCCGGATGAGGCAGGGCAGGGCTGATATAGCCTGTCAGTTCATCATGCCGGGATCGATGAGGTATCCCTCATCATCCTGCCCGGCAAAGTAATCCTCGATCTGAGGATGGCGCACCGGCTCCCCTGACGTATCGAGTTCGAGGTTCTGCTCCGAGACATACGCAACGTATTCTGTCTCTGCGTTTTCGGCGAAGAGGTGGTAAAATGGCTGGTCCTTCGACGGGCGCACATGCTCGGGGATCGAGGTCCACCACTCATCCGTGTTGCCATAGGTGGGGTCGACATCGAAGATCACGCCACGGAACGGATAAATCCGGTGGCGGACAACCTGCCCGATGGCGAATTTGGCGCGGCGAGATTCCATGATGGAGAAGTAGTTGCTCTTTCGTTTTCGTCAACCTCAACAGTTGTCGGGGCTTATAACCCGTAAACTGCGGCAAGATCAGGATCGCGTGCACTGACTTGCCGCGCCAGATCAACAATAACCTTGGCCTGCTTCCATGTCGCATCATCCTGCATCTTGCCATCGATCATCACGGCGCCGGTGCCATCGGGCATGGCAGCGAGGATGCGCCGCGCAAAAGCGACTTCCGCTGAGTCCGGGCTGAACACACGCTTGGCGATGTCGATCTGCGAGGGGTGCAGTGTCCATGCGCCGGCGCAGCCCATCAGAAAGGCGTTGCGAAACTGAGCCTCGCAGGCGGCGCTATCGGCAAAATCGCCGAACGGCCCATAGAAGGGCTTGATGCCAGCAGCTGCACAGGCATCGACCATCTTTGCCAGCGTGTAGTGCCAGAGGTCCTGCTGGTAAAAAGCGCGGGAAGCTCCACCAGCTTCATCAGCCAGCACCTTGTATTCCGGGTGCCCGCCGCCGACACGCGTGGTTTTCATGGCGCGCGAGGCAGCCAGATCAGCCGGACCAAGACTCAGCCCATGCATGCGCGGCGAGGCCACTGCGATGGCATCGACATTCTTCACGCCTTCGGCGGTTTCGAGAATGGCGTGAATGAGGATAGGCTTGGCAACACCATGCCGCGCCTCAAGCTGGGCGAGCAGTTGGTCCACATAATGAATGTCCCATGGTCCTTCGACCTTGGGCACCATCACGACATCGAGCTTGTTGCCGATTGTGCCGATGATCTCCATCAGATCATCCAGCACCCAGGGGCTGTTCAGCGCATTGATGCGGGTCCACAGGCCGGTCTCGCCAAACGCATTCGCCTGCGCCATCTCGATGAAGCCAGCGCGCGCCGCGAGCTTGGCCTCAACAGGCACGGCATCTTCGAGATTGCCGAGGATGACATCGACCTTGCCGATGAAATCGCCCACCTTGGCGCGCACCTTGTCGAGATGCGGCGGCACAAAGTGAATCATCCGCTCCAGCTTGGGCGAAAGCGCCCTGATCGGCTCCGGCGCGCCAATGGCGAGGGGCTGGAAGAAGGCGCGGGGGGATTTCGTGACCATGACGGAGCAGCACCAGCCTTGTTGCATTGCAGCAAGATTAGGCGATGGCGCTGCGTGGGTCTATCCGCCATCAGAACAATCTCCTTCAGGAGAAACGTGGGCCATGCGTGAAATGCACAGGTCAGAACCTCGCGGGCAATTGCGGATAGGCTGAAACGCGCTAATCAAGGCCATGGCTGATCTGATTGCACTGTTTGACCTCGTCACCCCGTTTTTCGGGCTGATCGCGCTGGGCTACGCAGTGGCGCGATACAAGAAACTGCCTGAAGCCGGCCTGGCCTGGATGCAGTATTTCCTGATCTATATCGCGCTGCCCTGCCTGTTTTACCGGCTGATCGCCGACAAGCCGATCGCGGAACTGACCAATTGGTCATTCATCATGGCGACAACGCTGGCGACCTATTGCGCCTTCGCGCTCTCTTTTGCAGTAGGATTATACTTCACCAAAGGCGACATGCCGCAATCGGTGATGCAGGGCGTTGCCGGGGCCTATTCCAACATCGGCTACATGGGCCCGCCGCTGGTGATTGCAGCGCTGGGGCCCGCAGCGAGCGCGCCTGTGGCGCTGATTTTCGTCTTCGACAACATCTTGCTGTTTTCGCTGGTTCCCTTCCTGATGGCGATGGCGGGTGTCGAGAAGAAGACACTGATCGAGACAGCGCGTGAGGTTGCCTGGAAGGTCGCGACCCACCCTTTCAACATCGCGACATTTCTGGGCGTCGCCACCAGCCTCACTGGCATCAAGGCGCCCGGCTCTATCGAGAAGATGATCATCTGGCTCTCAGGCGCTGCAGCGCCTTGCGCGCTGTTCCTGCTCGGCGTCACGGTTGCGCTCCGGCCCATCCAGCGCCTGCCGGGCGAGGTGCCGTGGCTGGTGCTGATCAAGCTGGTGCTGCATCCGCTGCTGGTGCTGGTGCTGCTCTCGCTGATTGGCGGGTTTTCGCCCGTCTGGGTCTATGCGGCGGTGATCATGGCCGCGTTGCCGCCGGCCCTGAACATTTTCGTGATTTCCACCCAATACAAGATTGGTGTGGAGCGCGCATCAGCCTGCATATTGACTGGCACTGTGGTCTCGGTGGTGACGCTCACCGCCTGCCTCTGGCTGGTGAAGACCGGGTATCTGCCAGCGGATCTGTTCCCCTAGGAGGGATGTATGGTCGAGGGAAAAAGGCCGAGCGTGAAGCCGCTAGACGGCATCAGGGTTCTCGATTTCTCGACGCTTCTGCCTGGCCCCATGGCGAGCCTGATGCTCCAGCGCGAAGGCGCTGTTGTCACCAAGATCGAGCGACCGGGCGGCGAAGACATGCGGTCATTTCCGCCACGCCCTGAGGGGCGCAGGGTGTTGTATGACTATCTCAACAAAGACAAGCAAATTATTGAAATTGATTTGAAATCACCTGACGCACTGACGCGCCTCCTGCCACTCGTGCAGGCGTGCGACATCCTCATCGAGCAGTTCCGCCCCGGCGTGATGAACCGGCTTGGCTTGGGTTGCGAGGTGTTGCAAGCCCTCAACCCGAAACTGGTCTATGCCTCGATCACTGGTTTTGGCCAAGCCGGTCCGCGCGCACAAGAGGCAGGCCATGACATCACCTATCAGGCCCGCGCCGGTTTGATCTCGCTGGCACTCGACCCTGCCGCTACAACCGCGCTGCCCCCGCCACTCATCGCCGATATTGCCGCTGGTGCAATGCAAGCTGTCACGCAAATCCTGTTAGGCTTGCGTGCTGCAGAGCGCACGGGGCTGGGGGCACATCTCGACATCTCTATGACTGGCGGTCTGTCGCCCTTCCTCTGGCATCAGCTGGCGGAGATCGAGGCCGATCTTGCGCCAAGTGGCGGCGGGAATGGGCTGCTCACGGGCGGTAGCCCGCGCTATCGGCTCTATCGTACGTCTGACGGACGGCATCTGGCTGTGGGCGCCATTGAAGAGAAATTCTGGGCCGTTTTCTGTGAGCAGATTGGCCTCGAAGACGCCTTGCGAGCAAACGCCGCGCCGGCATCTGAGGTTATCGCAGCTGTAGCTGTATTAATTGCTGGAAAGCCCGCAGATCATTGGCGAGCGACGCTGGAAACTGCCGATTGCTGCTGCGCCATTGTCGCCACCGTGGAAGAGGCCATGGCGGCGGGAGACCTCACGGATTGGCGCTAGCGCGCATTATGACGCCCCGGCCCCCAGCCCCTGCCGCATGGCAAGTCGGCGCAAGGGGCCGATGTTCGCCAACGCCACCAGCCCCAGTCCGCGCGCGAAATCAACCGGCAATAGCGGCGACAATAGCGACCGGTTCATGGTGTCGACCGCTAGCGTGCGTGCCTTCACATCTGGCCGGCGCGCACTGTCATAGGCCGTCATGGCCGCCGTTCCGCCAATGGGATGGCCAGCTTTCCGCGCTGCGCTAACTGCCTTCACCAGATCGGCAACATCGCGAAAGCCGAGATTGAGCCCTTGCGCGCCAATCGGCGGGAAGACATGCGCGGCTTCGCCCACCAGCGCGAGGCCGGGGGCTGCGAAGCGCGCCACCTCCAGCCCGCTCATTGGCACAAGGCCACGCGGGCCATCCATTGTCAGTTTGCCCAGAATGGCATG
>JBOFIL010000570.1:0-3804 GCA_051650165.1 Allobosea sp. | reverse complement strand
AGGCTGCCAGCGTGCGAGAAAATCGAGCACGATCGGCAAGCGTAGCCGTACGGAATTGATGTTCCAAGTAGTGACGGAAAGCTCCATCATAAGGCTCCGATTGGCGGGGTCTTGGCTTGCGGGATGTATCCGCAAGTTTGCATGGCAGATTGCATATGACCGGGGGGCGGGGCTGTCACCACCAGCGGCGGCTTTTTCGGGAAGATTGGCAGGCTGATTTCGCGCGCATGCAGGCACAGGCTGGGCAGAGCGAAGCGATCTCCGGTCCCGTAGATCGGATCACCCAGAATCGGCCACCCCATGGCCTGACAGTGCACGCGCAGCTGATGCGTGCGGCCTGTCTCGGGCTTCAATTCCATTAAGGCAATTGGCTTGCCCTCATGCAGGCCGCGCCCCAGCACGCGCCAGAGCGTGCGCGAGGGCAAGCCATCCTCGCTCACCTTCATCCACCAGCCGCGTGTTTCATCGCGCTTGGCGATGGCCAGATTGATGATGCCGGCATCTTCTGCAGGAGATCCCTCGACAATCGCCCAATAGGTCTTGCCCACACGGCCCTGGCTGAACAAGGCATTGAGCAGGGCGAGTGCGCGCGGATGGCGGCCCAGCACAAGGCAACCGGAGGTGTCCTTGTCGAGACGGTGAGCGGCCTCTGGTTTGCGGGGTAGGCCAAAGCGCAGCTCATCGAGATAATCTGTCAGCACGGGGATGCGCTTGCCTTGCGCCTGAGGGCCACGGTGCACGGGCAGGCCCGCAGGTTTGTTGATCACCAGCACCATGCCATCGCGATGCAGCAGCTGCGCGCGCAAAGCCTCATGCTGGCTTGCAATATCCTGTGCCGCATCGGGAGATGGTGTTGTCACGCGGCCTCGGCTAGAGGAGGCTCACTCCTGATGCAAGCGTCCTGAATACACGCGTCCTGAATATACGCAGGCAAAAGCCCGGTGGCGGAAACCAGAGAATGAGCAGCGCTGACAAACCCGGTTTCTTCTCCCGCCTCTTCGGGCGCGGCAAGCCCAAAGAAGAAGACAAGCTACAGCCAGATGTCGAAACCCTTGCGCAGGTTACCGAACCAGCCATTGCTGTCGCTCCCGAGGAGATTGCAGAAGCTCCAGCTGATGTTGGCATCTCTGAAGCTGAGAAGGGTGGAGTGCTTGAGGCCTCGCCAGAGATACAGGATGCAACAGCTGTCGAGCAACTTGCCACATCCGAGCCCGCCGAAGCCATCATAGCGGAAATTGCAGCCGAACCCTCGCCAGCTGAGCCCATTCCTGCGTCTATTCTCGTGCCTGTGCCGCCACCAAAGCAAAGCTGGTGGAAGCGTCTGACAAGCGGCCTTTCCCGCACATCCTCGGCGCTGACCACCGGCATCACCGAGATTTTCACCAAGAAGAAGCTTGATGCCACCACGCTGGAAGACCTCGAAGATATTCTCATCCAGGCCGATCTCGGCGTTGATACAGCCGCGCGCATTGCCGGCGCTGTTGGCCAGGGGCGCTACGACAAGACGATTGCGCCGGATGAGGTGCGCGCCATTCTCGCCCGCGAGGTCAGCGCCATCCTCACCCCGGTCGCCAAACCGTTAATGATCGATTCGACCACGAAACCATTCGTCATTCTGATGGTGGGCGTGAATGGCTCAGGCAAGACCACCACCATCGGCAAGTTGGCAGCCAAGTTCCGCGCTGAGGGCAAATCGGTGATGCTGGCAGCTGGTGACACATTCCGCGCCGCGGCCATCGAACAGCTCAAGGTCTGGGGCACGCGCACCGGCTGCGAGGTGATTGCGCGCGAGCAGGGGGCAGATGCCGCTGGGCTGGCCTTCGATGCGTTGACGCAGGCGCGTGACAAAAAGATCGATGTGTTACTCATCGATACAGCGGGCCGTCTCCAGAACAAGACTGGCCTGATGGAGGAGCTGGCCAAGGTGGTGCGCGTCATTCGCAAGATCGATGCGCATGCCCCCCATGCTGCTCTGCTGGTGCTGGATGCGACCGTTGGCCAGAATGCGATCTCCCAGGTCGAGGCCTTCCGCGAGACTGCCGGGATCACGGGTCTCGTCATGACCAAGCTCGATGGCACGGCACGCGGCGGCATTCTCGTGGCATTGGCAGCGAAATTTGGCCTACCGGTCCATTTCATCGGCGTGGGCGAGGGGGTGGATGATCTTGAACCCTTCGCCGCGGAAGATTTTGCGAGAGCCATTGCTGGCCTTGATGAAAAGGCTTGAGGAAACAGAATGAGCGATGGACCAACAACAGGCGGAATCAACAAGAGTGCCAAAAAAGGCGACGGATTGAACCCCCTCGTCAAGCTTGCGCTCGAATTCGGGCCGTTGGCGATCTTCTTCCTCGCCAATGCTTATGGCGACAAGTGGTTTGGCGTGACGCCGGACCGCCGGATATTCGTCGCGACTGGTGTGTTCATTGCCGCGACGCTTTTAGCGCTGGCGGCGATGTGGCTGCTCACCCGCAAGATTGCGCTGATGCCGCTGGTGTCAGCTGTGGTGGTGACGGTGTTTGGCGGGCTGACATTGGCGCTGGATGATGCGCTGTTCATCAAACTCAAGCCCAGCATCGTCAACACGATGTTTGGCTGCATCCTTCTGGGGGGGCTGGCTTACGGCAAAAGCTTTTTGTCCGTGCTGCTCGACAGCGTGATGCAGCTGGACGCTGAAGGCTGGCGCAAGCTCACCTTCCGCTGGGCGCTGTTTTTCTTCTTTCTGGCCGCCATCAACGAGGTGGTCTGGCGCACGCAGACCACAGATTTCTGGGTGGCGTTCAAGGTGTGGGGCGTGATGCCGATCACCATTGCGTTTGCCTTGGCGCAGACGCCGTTGATCCTGAAGCATGAGTTGAAGGATGAGAACGCACCGTGAATGGCGGGGCCAGCCAGCTATCGAACGGCCAAGGCTTCAGTGATTTTCGCCTGTATGCGCTCGCTTGAAACCGCATCCAACGGCCCGACATGCTTGTGAGCGATGCGGCCTTGCCCATCGATGACGAAGGTCTCCGGCACGCCGTAAACGCCCCAGTCAATGCTGGCGCGGCCTGAGCGATCTACGCCGATGACGCTGTAAGGATTGCCGAGTGTGTTGAGGAAACGGCGCGCGTTTTCTGGCTCATCCTTGTAGTTCAGGCCTGCCATGACAGCGCGGCTCTCCCGAAAAGCAGGGCCTTCAGCCAGTTTGAGCAAATATGGGTGCTCGTCGCGGCACGGCCCGCACCAGGAGGCGAAGACATTCACCACCACAACCTTGCCGCGATGGGTGGCAAGATCGAGCCCGGCCACCGCTTGCCCGGAACCTTGTTGGCCATTCAGGCGTGCGCCTTCAAGCGCCGGCAGGATGGCCACAGGCGCAGGCCGGCCAATCAGGGCAGAGGGCAGTTTTGAAGGATCGCCCGCAAACAGCCGCCCCAGAAACAACGTGGCGAGCGCGCCGAAAAGGATGAGCGGCAGCGCAAAAAGCCAGCGACGCGGCCTCTCCACCGGCGCGCCGCTCATTGCCCAAGCTCCGGATCAGCCTTCTGGCGCGGGTCGCGCGCATTGAGCAGCCGCGTTTGGCGGCGATGATCGGCGATGATGGCAAGTGTCAGGCCGCCGATGAGGAGAATCGCAGCGGCATAGGAGGCGATGATGAAGCCGGCATGGGGGCCGAGGGATGTGATCATGTTGCTGCCCTTGCGGCGCGGTCGGCTTTGTCCGCCTCAACAATGGCAAGCGTGCGCAGGCGACGGCGCATGACCTCTGAGCGCATAGCGGTGAGGTGCAGGGCCAGCGCCAGCAGCGTGAAGGCCAGCGCCATCA
>JBOFIL010000569.1:0-3559 GCA_051650165.1 Allobosea sp. | reverse complement strand
TCATTCCCGACGCCTGCGCAAGCAGGCGGGCGGGAATCCACGGCTGACACATTAAGGAAACGTGGATTCCCGCTCCTCGCTTTGCTCGGTCGGGAATGACAAGACTTTTGCCTCAGCGTTTGCCGCCCATCATCTGTTCAAAGATGGATTGCATGCCGTCCATCTGGGTTTTCTGGGCTTGTGTGCCGGCGTTGAACATGCCGGTCAGCGCATCAAGGCCGGCTTTCATCATGTCGCTTTGCGGATTGGCTTGCTGCTGCTGTGGCTGTTGGCCGCCCATTGCCTGCCCCAATATCTGGCCGAGAATATCGCCCATCGGGTTTGCTGGGGCTTGCTGCTGCTGCTGCTGCTGACGCCCGCCGCCGAGCATTCCCTCAAGCAGTTCCCCCATCGGGTTGGCTGGTGACTGCTGCTGACGCCCGCCGCCGAGCATGCCCTCAAGCAGCTCTCCCATCGGGTTGTTGCTCATGGGGTTATTACCCATGGGGTTATTGCCCATGCCACCGCCCATGGGGTTGTTGCCACCCATCATCTGGCCGGCGATCTGGCCGAGAATGCCGCCAAAGCCCTGATTGTTCATGCCCTTGAACAGCCCGCCCATGATCATTGAGGCAATCACCGGCAGCATTGCTTTCATGATCGAGCCGGAAATGCCTGACATCGCCGCCGCCTGTTGCGTCACGGCGCTGCTGACAGCCTTGCCGCCGAACAGCTGCGAGAGCACATCCTTGCCCATCGGGGCGGCCTCATCGGGAATGCCATCGCCGTCAAGATCAACGAATTGCGCGTGCTGTCCGGAGGCAAGCTGCTGCATGAAATTGCCGAACAGGTCGGCGTTTTGCGTCTGGCGCTCCAGCCCCATCTGGAAGGCGGGCAGGACGGCCTCCACAGCGCTTTGCGCCTGATCTGGCGAGAGGCCGAACTGGCGCGAAAGGTTCTGCATGGCGTTGCCGCCCTGGGCCTGCTGCATGATCTCGAAGAGGTTCATCATTCTGCGTGTCCCGTTTGGCTGGCTGATGGTAAAGACAGAGTGAGCGACACTAGGGCGGCTGATGCCCGGCTGCAATCACCGCTTGTCAGGCAGTTTCTGCAACGGTGCTCTTTGTCATGGCGGCAAGCTCCAGCCTTCCGATGACACGGTAAGCCATCACCAGCGCTCCTGCCCCGAAAACCGTTGCGCCGATGGCCACGCCAATGAGCACCCCCCTTGGCCCATCCAGCTCCGCGCCTAGCCACGCCATCGGTATGGCTCCGATGGTGGCGCGACCCCAGTTGAAGCCGGTGGCGAGCAGCGGGAAGCCGAGATTGTTGAAGCTGGCATTGGCGACGAAAAGTGCCCCCAGCGCCAGCCACATCGGCCCGGAAATCACCACAAACCAATTGATGATCTGGGCGGCCAATCCCGTTGCCTGAAACGCATCGGCGATCAGCCCGCGCCCGGCATAGAGGATGATCCACATGATCAGCACATAGGCGGCGGCGAGCACGACGGCATCGGTCAATGCCCGGCGCATCCGGTCATGGCGGCCTGCGCCCCAGTTCTGTGACAGGATGGGCCCGATGGCGCCGGACATGGCAAAGAGCGCACCAAATGCGACAGGGGTCAGCCGGTCGATGATGGCAAGTGCCGCCATGGCCTTGTCGCCAAAGCGAGACATGATGGAGGCCACGAAGGCGCTCGCGACCGGCGTCGCGATATTCGTCAAAATGGCAGGGCCTGCGATCTTCAGAAGCGGCAGCGCATCCTGCCTGATGCCCGCCATGCGCGGGCGGCAGACCAGATCATGCACCTTGACCGCGCCATACCAGCCCACGCAGGCAAAGATGATGCGCGAGATCACCACCGCAATCGCCGCACCGTCGACGCCAAGGCCAAGACCGAAGATCAGCAACGGATCAAGCGCGGCGATGGCGAGGCCGCCGGCGAGGGTCACATACATGGCGCGGCTGGCATCGCCCACAGCCCGCAGCGCCGCCGAATATCCCATGCCAAGCGACATCATGGCGTTGGATGGCAGCACAATCCACAGGAAGCGCAGCGCAATCTGATGCGCTTCGCCCTTTGCGCCGATCAGTGTGAGGATCGATGGCAGGAATGGCAGCAATGCAAGGCTGACAAGAACGCCTGTGAGTGTTGCAATCGCGATGGTCGAGCCACCAATGCGGCGGGCATCATCGCGCTGGCCAGAGCCAATGCGCCGCGCCATCAGCGCGGTGATGCCGATCATCAGGCCGATGTTGAAGGAAATGGCGAAGAACAGCACGATGGTGGCATAGCCAACACCTGCCGTTGCCTCTGGCCGGCCCAGCCAGCTCACATAGAGCAGCGACAGGAGATCCACGAGGAAGATTGCCATCAGGCCGACCGAGCCTGTGCCTGTCATGATGGCGACATGGCGCATGGTCGAGCCAGTGACGAAGACCGGACCCTTATTCTGCGAGGCAGCACTCATGTGGTGGCGGCTGCTGGCGAGAGCACGCCTTCTGTCTCGGGGCTGAGCGCCTTGGCCTTGCCTTTGGGCTCAATCAACGGCTCAGGTGTGACGCCCGTGGTCTTGATCAGATCCTGACGTGCCGTGATGCCTTCCGTGCGCTGTGCCTCCAGCCGGATGTAGTCACGCCGGCGCACATCATCGACCACATCCTTCGCCTCCTGCGCGGAATAACCGAAAGCCTCCAGCGTTGCCCCGCCAAGTGCAAGGCCGGATTCCATCGTCTCGCGCATGATCACATCCGGCTCATGCGCCATCAGCTCGATGGCGTGCAGCCTGTCATAGGCGCGGGTGAGGAGCCTCGCCTGCGGCAGCTCCGCGCGTGCGATTTCAGCGATCTTAACCGCGTCTGCCTTGTCATCGACGCAGGAGACAATGGCGCGTGCGCGCCCGCCGCCAGCGGCGCGCAGCACATCAAGCCGCGTGCCATCGCCGTAATAGATCTTGAAGCCGAAGCGCGCCGCCGAGCGGATGCGCTCCACATCCTTGTCGATGACGGTGATGTCGACGCCGCTGGTCAGCAGCGTCTGCGAGACCATCTGGCCAAAGCGCCCGAAGCCGATGACCAGCGCCGTGCCATTGGCCCCGTTGAAATCCTCTTCCATGGTCTCAGTTGGCTTGGCGTGGCGGGCGAGGGCTGTTTCCAGGCCCTTGGCAGCCAGCGGGCCCACCAGCATGGTGAGCGCAGCCAGCGCCGTGACGAAACCGGTCTGCGAAGGCGTCAGCAGCGCCAGACCGCCTGCCAGAGGCAGCATGACGAAAGCGAACTCACCTGCCGGGGAAAGCAGCGCGCCGGCCCGCAGTGCTTCGCTCCAGCTCGAACATGAGACACGCAGGATAGTGGCCGAGATCGCGATCTTGGTAAGGATGATGCCTGGCGTCGCGATCAGTAGCCAGAGCCAGTTGGCACGCACCACATCGGCATCAATCGACATGCCGACCGCCATGAAGAACAGGCCCAGCAGCACACCGCGGAAGGGCTCGATGTCGGCCTCAAGCTCATGGCGGAAATTCGACTCAGCCAGCATCACGCCGGCGATGAATGCCCCCATCGCCATGGAAAGGCC
>JBOFIL010000568.1:0-5326 GCA_051650165.1 Allobosea sp. | reverse complement strand
ATCGCCTTGTACCTGGCCAGACGTTCCAGATCACCCGCAGAAAGCCTGTCCTGTCTGGCAAAGGGCTCCATGCGCATGACGACATTGCGCGCGATCTGGCGCAGTTGCTCGATCGGCAGCGCGAAGCGCTCATGCGTCAGCCTGTCCGCAACACTGAGCAGCCGGAGCATGTAGTTGGCGTTGGCTCGATCGCGCTCGACCACGTTGTTGATTTCCTGCAGGGCACGAAACAGGGATGCGCGGGCTGCATCCGTGCGCCCTTCCGCCAGATCGATTTCGGATGTTCGGACCAAAAGGCTGGCGGCGATTTCACTTGGCCAGATGGCATTGCGATTGGCTCGGGCATAGCTGGAGGCAACCCGGAAGGCGTCTTCCAGTGTAGCACGGGCCTTGACCAACTCCCCTTTGGCGATTTCCCCTGCCGAGCGTAAGTAAAGACCCTCGATGAGCGCAGTGGCAGCCTGAGCATTCGCTCCCGGTGTTTCTGCAAGGGGTCGCACCAATGCGAGCTGTTCGTCGAGCAACTGGGAAATATCAGTGGTCGGATCAAGCCTGCTGCTTGTGAGCGCCAGATGCCTGAGAGCGGTGGCCAAATTCGAGCGAACCGCTGCGTTGTTCGGATGGTTGCGCACAAGATCGCGGCCCATCTCCACGGCGCGCGTGGCATCGGCAATGGCTGAGGGCAGGTTGCCGGTACTGGTCTGCGCGTTGGCCCGCTTGCCCAGTGTGAGTGCCAAATCACTGAGTGGTGCCAATGCGGTTGTGCCGCCGGGCGCAAGCTTTTCGAATATGATCAGCGCCTCGTCCAGCAGGGCGATGGCCGCTTCAGGGTTTCCTTGCACGTTTTGTATGTCCGAGGAGATGCTGAGCGAAACAGCGTGCAGACGCTGCAACTCCGGGCTGCCGGGTTGAACTGCGAGCAGGCGCTCAATGCCGCTTCGCGCTGTTTGCAGCAAACGCCGTTGCGTGGCTATCGGCAGGCTTGCCTCATTTCGCAGGCCTTCGACCGAGTCGAAGAGCACAGAGCCCATGGCTTGCACGGCCCCTTTGAGATTGGCCTCTGCCTGATGTTGCCGCGCGACAGCCAGATTGCGCTGCTGGTTGGCAACAAACGCCAAGCCGCCGGCCACCAGCGCGACGGCCAGTGCAGCGCCGACATAGCTTTGCAGGCGGCGCGTCGCTGTCTGGCGTGCGGCCCGCAGGAAATCTCGCTGATCGTCAGTGATCTGCGGCCCGCCATCTGGCCGCGAAGCCAGCCATGTCTCCGCATTGCCGAGATCAGCGCCGTGAAACAGGCTCGATCGTCGCATGCTGGCGCGTCGCCACCGCTCGGCCGCTTCACCAATGCGGGTATGTTCGCGCACCCATTCGAGATTGGTGCCGAGTGCGCTGATGACATTCGCGGCGGCGCTGTCGATGGCGTCGGCATCATCAAGATAGATCAGATTGAGCTTGGCCAGCGATGCGGGGAGCTGCCGCTCTAGCCCGCGCGCGATGGCGACGGGAAGAGTGCGCTTTCCTAGCTTTCCCGCCTCCTCAACCTCCCAGAGACAAATCTCCGAGACAAGCCAGTTGGCACTTGCGACCACCACAAGTGCATCGGCCTTGCGCAGCATTTCGCTGAGGCGCTCTCGCCAGGGCTCGCCCGGCGCAATATCCTTCTTGTCGATAAGCGGCTCATAGCCTTCGCGGGCGAGCCGTTCTGCGAGCATGTCGGCCTGCGCTGAATCGAGCCGCGAATAGGAAATGAAAACGCGACCTTTGACAGGTGATGTTCCTGTTGGCTCAGCAGTCACTCACGCATCCACTGTCGCATAGAGCGCATTGGTCTGGATGAACTCCTTGCGGGGCTCCACCACATCGCCCATCAGCTTGACGAAAAGATCATCGGCCTCGTCCATCTGGTCGATCTTGACCCTGAGAAGCGAGCGCGCGTCGCGGTCCAGCGTGGTTTCCCAGAGCTGCTCCGGGTTCATCTCGCCGAGGCCCTTGTAGCGCTGCGTCGAAACACCCTTGCGCCCGATCGCGGTAATGGCATCGAACAGATCGCTCGGCCCATTGATGATGCGCTCCTCGCCCTTGCGGATGAGCACGCCCGGCTTGGCGTAGCTCTCTTGCAGGCTGGCGGCTTTCTCGTCGAGGCGGCGCGCTTCCGCGCTGGCGAGCAGGCCGGAATCGAGCGCTGCGGCCTGGGTCACACCGCGCAGCATCCGCGTGAAGAGATAGCCGCCATCGACGGTGCCACCGCCCCAGCCGCGCTCGATGTCATCGGCAATTGCGTCCAGGCGGCGCGCGACATAAGCCGCAGCCTCCTGCGAGGCAGCATCGCCCTCAGCGGCCAAGCGTGGATTGAGTGCGCCGGCAATCGCGGCCTGCTCCACCACGGCGCGGTCATAGCGCGAATGCAGCTGGCCAAGAAGATTGCGCACGCTGCGCGCCTCTTCGACCAAGGCTTTCAAGTCAGCGCCACCGCGTTCCGAACCTGAGCCGGTGCGGAACACCGCGCCATCAAGCCCCGCCTCGATCAGGTAATCCTCGAAGGCGCGCTCGTCCTTCAAATACACATGGCTCTTGCCCTTGGCGGCCTTGTAGAGCGGCGGCTGGGCGATGAAGAGATGCCCGCGCGCGATCACCTCGGGCATCTGACGGAAGAAGAAGGTGAGCAGCAGCGTGCGAATATGGGAGCCGTCCACGTCAGCATCGGTCATGATGATGATCTTGTGGTAGCGCAGTTTCTCGATGTTGAACTCTTCGCGCCCAATGCCGGTGCCGAGCGCGGTAATCAGCGTGCCGATCTGTTCCGAAGAGAGCATCTTGTCGAAGCGCGCGCGCTCCACGTTCAGGATTTTGCCCCGGAGTGGCAAGACGGCCTGATACTCGCGGTTGCGGCCCTGCTTGGCCGAGCCACCGGCTGAGTCTCCCTCGACGATGAACAGTTCGGATTTGGCGGGGTCTCGCTCCTGACAATCGGCGAGCTTGCCGGGGAGCGAGGCAATATCGAGCGCGCCCTTGCGGCGGGTGAGATCACGCGCCTTGCGCGCGGCCTCGCGCGCAGCGGCGGCTTCCGCCACTTTTGCGGTGACGATCTTGGCGTCCGCCGGGTGTTCTTCCAGCCATGTCGAGAGCGCTTGATTGAGCACATTCTCGACCACGGGGCGCACCTCGGATGAGACCAGCTTGTCCTTGGTCTGCGATGAGAATTTCGGATCGGGCACCTTCACCGAAACAACGGCCGTCAACCCCTCGCGGCAATCATCGCCGGTGATCGAGACCTTCTCGCGCTTGGTGATGCCGGAGCTTTCGGCATAGCCGATCATCTGGCGCGTCAGCGCGGCGCGAAAGCCGGCCAGATGCGTGCCGCCATCGCGCTGCGGGATGTTGTTGGTGAAGCACAGCACATTCTCATGGTAGCTGTCGTTCCACCACAATGCGCAATCGACGCTGATGCCATCTTTTTCGGCGCTGAGCAGAATGGGCGTGGTGATGAGCGGCGCCTTGGCGCGGTCAAGATAGCGCACGAAGGCCTCGGTGCCGCCCTCGTAGCACATCTCTTCGCTCACCACTTCCGCGTGGCGCCGATCTTCCAGGAGGATGCGCACGCCGGAATTGAGGAAGGCCAGCTCGCGCAGCCGGTGCTCCAGCGTCTTGTAATCGAAATCGATCACCTTCTTGAAGGTGGCATCCGTGCCCTCCTCGCCAACGGAGGGCATGAAGGTGACCTCCGTGCCGCGCCCACCATTGCCGGGGCCGACCACCTTCAGCGGCGCGACCGCATCGCCATGGCGGAACTCCATCATATGCTCGGAGCCATTGCGCCAGATGCGCAGGCGCAGCCATGAGGAAAGTGCATTGACGACGGACACGCCGACGCCGTGCAGGCCGCCCGACACCTTGTAGGAATTCTGGTCGAACTTTCCGCCAGCATGGAGCTGGGTCATGATGACCTCGGCGGCGGAGACGCCCTCCTCAGCATGAATATCGACCGGAATGCCGCGGCCATTATCGGTGACCGTGACAGAGCCCTCGGCATTCAGCGTCACGGTCACGCGGTCAGCATGGCCGGCCAGCGCCTCGTCGATGGCATTGTCGACCACCTCATAGACCATGTGGTGCAGGCCGGAGCCATCATCGGTGTCGCCGATATACATGCCGGGGCGCTTGCGCACCGCATCCAGCCCTTTGAGCACCTTGATCGAATCCGCGCCATATTCAGCGGCGGCTTCGTTACGGGCAGATTGTTGCCGGTCAGCTTCGTTCATGGGTGCGTCGCAAGCCTGTGTCAGCGGTGATTCGCTTCGATAGAACATAGCGGCTCCGCGCACCAAGTTCATGCGAATTCTAGACAAAAAAATCTCAATGAAATCAATATTTTAGACAAGGCTTACTTATGGCTTTGCAATCATCGTCGTTGCGCCATGCTCAGCGAGTGAGAAATTGTTGCGGTAGACACCTAATAGTCGCTCTACCTCGTCAATGCGCCAATAGCGTTGATCAGCTGTTTTGGCTTGCATGCTGTCACGGCGCGCCAGCCGATCAGCGACATCACGGGGCACGAAATAGATTTGCCGCTCCAGGAGTTTCTCGCCCGGCAGGAGCACGATGGCCAGCCAATCGAATTGGTTTTTCTGCCAATACTCCACAAAGGCCGCGCCGCGCTTGTAGGTGCGCGATTTGACGGAGATGCGTTGCAAAGGGCGACCGGGTGGCTGCGCAATCACATCATAGCCCGGCCAGTTATCAGGCACTTTGAGCGCGGGAATTCCGGCAAGCGTCAACTCAGCTGCCACCAGCATCTCGCAGGCATCACCCATCTGTTTCGTTGTGTATTTCTTCATAGGCGGATTGGCAGGGGGCCGTGCTTGCTTGGCCATCAACTCCTCGCCGCGATCACCATGGCCGCGCCGCCCATAATGGCAGCTGTGCCGCGGTTGATGCGCCTCAATGCCCGCTCGGATGTGAACACCCGCCGCGCCCGGTCAGCCAGCCACAAGGCGAGCGTCATGACGGGCGCAATCACAGCCACAATCACCACCGCCATCTCGACGAACACCAGCGGCGACATCGCCTTCACATCCACCACCAGCGGCATGATGGAGAGGAAAAACACCATCACCTTCGGGTTGCCGAGCGTGAGCGAGAGCGAGCCAAGGAACGAGGGCAGGGCGCGCACGCGGGCCGTATCGGCGGTGAGATCGGCGGCCTTCACCGGCGCGGTCCAGATCTTGTAGGCCATCCAGAGGAGGTAGGCGCAGCCGGCATATTTTATCACGAGAAACAGCGTCTCGAACCGCGTCGCGATCACGGCGAGCCCCGTGGCGGCGATGGT
>JBOFIL010000567.1:0-8422 GCA_051650165.1 Allobosea sp. | reverse complement strand
CAGCAGCCGGTCACGCGCATCAAGAACGTCTGCACCCATTGCTCGGTCGGCTGCACGGTCACCGCCGAGGTGCAGAACGGCGTCTGGGTCGGCCAGGAGCCCGCCTGGGAATCGCCAATCAACCGCGGCACGCATTGCGCCAAGGGCGCGGCAGTGCGCGAATTGGTGCATTCGGATCGGCGCATCCGCTACCCTATGAAACTCGTCAATGGCGAGTGGCAGCGCCTGAGCTGGGATCAGGCTGTCAACGAAATCGGCGACAAGATGATGGAGATCAGGGCCAAGTCCGGCGCTGACTCGGTCTATCTGCTGGGCTCAGCCAAGTTCACCAATGAGGGCGCGTATCTCTTCCGCAAGTTTGCGGCATTCTGGGGCACCAACAACGTCGACCACCAGGCGCGCATCTGCCATTCCACCACGGTGGCGGGCGTTGCCAACACCTGGGGATATGGCGCGCAGACCAACTCCTACAATGACATTCGCAACGCCAAGACGGTGATCTTCTTCGGCTCGAACGCCGCCGAGGCGCACCCAGTTTCGCTCCAGCACATCCTCACCGGCAAGGAGCAGCAGCGCGCCAATGTCTTCGTGATCGATCCGCGCTTCACCCGCACCGCGGCTCATGCGACTGAGTTTGTCCGCTTCCGCTCCGGCACTGATATTGCCGTGATCTGGGGCATGCTGTGGCATGTCTTCCAGAATGGCTGGGAGGACAAGAAGTTCATCGAGCAGCGCGTCTACGGCATGGAGGAAATCCGCACTGAGTGCGAGAAATATGACCCCAAGACCGTCGAGGACATCACCGGCATCCCCGGTGAGCAGCTCAAGAAAGTTGCAGAGACCTTCGCGAAAGAGCGTCCCTCAACCTTCATCTGGTGCATGGGCACGACGCAGCACACGGTCGGCACGGCCAACGTGCGCGCCATCTGCGCCTTCCTGCTTGCCACCGGCAATGTCGGCTCGAACGGCACCGGCGCCAACATCTTCCGCGGCCATACCAACGTGCAGGGCGCGACGGATCTTGGCCTCGATGTCACGACGTTGCCGCTCTATTATGGCCTCGTCGAAGGCGCGTGGCGCCATTGGGCCCGCGTCTGGGATGTCTCCTACGATTATCTCCAGTCGCGCTTCGATGAGGTGCCGGCCAAGGGCGGACGCGCGGCGCGCAACCGCAAGGCCAACATGGAAACGGCTGGCCACACATCGACCCGCTGGTTCGATGCGGCGATGATGCCGGCGGACAGTGTTGACCAGAAAGACAACCTAAAGGCGATGGTTGTCTTCGGCCATGGCGGCAACACCATTCCGCGCATGCCGGACGCCGTGAAGGGGCTTGAAGCTCTGGAGCTTCTTGTGGTGGCCGATCCACACCCGACCAACTTCATCTCGCTCGGCGGGCGCAAGAACGGCACATACCTCTTGCCGATCTGCACCAACTTCGAGTGCGAGGGCTCACGCACAGCCTCGAACCGCTCATTGCAGTGGGGCTCCAAGATCGTCGAGCCGATCTTTGAATCGGCAAACGATTACTACGCCATCTACAAGCTCTCGCAGAAGCTCGGCTTTGCCGAGCAGATGTTCAAGAACATCAAGATGGTGCCAGGCAAATTCGGCCCGGAGCCAGAGGCTGACTCGATCTTGCGCGAGATCAACCGCGGCGGCTTCTCGACTGGCTATTCCGGCCAGTCGCCGGAGCGCATCAAGCTGCACATGGCGAACCAGGACAAGTTCGACATCGTCACGCTGCGCGGCGCTGCCGGTTCGCCGGTTGCCAATGAGTTCTACGGCCTGCCATGGCCATGCTGGGGCACGCCGGAGATCAAGCATCCCGGCACGCATATCCTCTACAACACTGATCTTGAGCCGATGAATGGCGGCGGTGCCTTCCGTCCGCGCTTCGGCCTTGAGCATGAGCGCACGCTCAAGGATGGCTCCAAGGTCAAGACCTCGCTGCTGGCCAATGGCTCATGGCCGAAAGGCTCGGAAATCCGTGATGGCTATCCTGAATTCACCATGGGTGTGCTCAAGCGCCTTGGCTGGGACAAGGATCTGACACCTTCCGAGGCAGCGACGATTGCTTGGATCGGCGGCAACAACATCGATACCGTCAACTGGGCCAATGACATCTCGGGCGGCATTCAGCGTGTTGCGCTTGCTCATGGCTGCGTGCCCTTCGGCAATGGCAAGGCCCGCGCCTTCGCCTGGAACCTGCCGGACCCGGTGCCGACCCATCGCGAACCGCTCTACACGGCGCGGCCTGACCTGGTGGCGAAATGGCCGGCGCGCCCCGATGAGCGCACGCTCCGCATCCCCAACATGCACACAACTGTGCAGCAGGCGGCTGTGAAGGGCGACCTCGCCAAGAAGTTCCCGATCATCCTCACCTCCGGGCGACTGGTGGAATATGAGGGCGGCGGCGAAGAGACGCGCTCAAACCCATGGCTTGCCGAGCTTCAGCAGGACATGTTCGTTGAGATTAACCCGGCTGATGCAGCTTCCCGCGGCATCAAGGATGGCCAGTTTGTCTGGGTGTCGGGCGCTGAGAACAACTCCAAGGCCCGCATGAAGGCGCTGGTCACCGAGCGTGTCGGCAAGGGCGTCGCCTTCATGCCGTTCCACTTTGGCGGCTGGTATCAGGGTGTCGATCAGCGTGGCAACTACCCGAAGGGCACGGACCCGATCGTGCTCGGCGAAAGCGTCAACACCGTCACAACCTATGGCTATGACCCCGTAACAGCGATGCACGAAGGCAAGGTTACGCTCGTGCAGATCGCCGTCGCCTGAGGAGGAGGAAACAATGGCTCGCATGAAATTCCTCTGCGACGCAGACCGCTGCATCGAGTGCAACGCCTGCGTCACCGCTTGCAAAAACGAGAACGAGGTGCCCTGGGGCATCAACCGTCGCCGCGTCGTCACCATCAATGACGGCAAGCCCGGCGAGCGCTCGGTCTCGATGGCATGCATGCACTGCACGGATGCGCCCTGCGCGGCCGTGTGCCCGGTGGATTGCTTCTACACCACGGCCGATGCTGTGGTGCTGCACTCCAAGGATCTGTGCATCGGATGCGGCTATTGCTTCTACGCCTGCCCGTTTGGCGCACCGCAATATCCCAAGGTCGGCAACTTCGGTTCGCGCGGCAAGATGGACAAGTGCACCTATTGCGCCGGCGGCCCCGAGATCGATCTCAGCAAGGCCGAAATCGAGAAGTATGGCTCGAACCGCTTGGCCGAGGGCAAGCTGCCGCTCTGCGCCGAGATGTGCTCGACCAAGGCCCTCCTTGCAGGCGATGGCGAGATCATCGCCTCGATCTACAAGGAGCGTGTGGTCAAGCGCGGTTATGGCTCGGGTGCCTGGGGCTGGAAGACAGCCTACAAGGAAACCATCGCGATCTGATTTGTGTTTTCCCGGCGGCATGCCGCCGGGTTTTCGCCTTCCGCATTTCACGCCCAAGAAATCACAGCCAAGGGAAGTTGATCCATGGCCATCAAGACCCTCATTCTCCGCGCGCTTTCGTTGCTCGCCTTTGGTGTTTTCCTTGCTGTCGCGCAGCCGGCATCGGCTCAAGGCAGCAACACCAATTTCTTCTCGCCGACCAAGGAGTCCGTGAAGGAAGATCAGCTGCTCAACGCGCTGAAGCCGGGCTCCGCCCAACAGATTGACGGGCGTATCTCGATCCCGGATGGCAAAGCCTCAACGCTGATCCGCCCGGCAGGCCGCGAGTGGCGTGAGTTCCATCAGGGCACGATGCTGACCGTTGCCGCCGTGTCAGTGCTGGGCATGCTGGCGCTCTTGCTGGTGTTCTATTTCACCCGTGGCAAGGTGATGATCGAGGCCGGCCCCTCCGGCAAGACCATCACGCGCTTCAATGCCTTCGAGCGCTTCACACATTGGCTGACCGCCGGTTGTTTCATTGTGCTGGCGTTCTCAGGCCTCAATGTCACCTTCGGCAAGAGCGTGCTGCTGCCAGTCATTGGCCCGGAAGCCTTCACGGCGCTCTCGATCGGCGCAAAATATGCCCACAACTATTTGGGCTTCCCGTTCATGGCAGGCGTGATCTTGATGTTCCTGATCTGGGTCAGGCACAACATTCCCCATGGCGGCGATCTCAAATGGCTGCTCGCGGGCGGTGGATTGGTTGGTGGGCATGCCCCTCCCTCCAAGCGCTTCAATGGCGGCCAGAAGATCGTGTTCTGGACCGTGATCATCGGCGGCGTCGCGCTGTCGGTGTCTGGCCTCTATCTGCTCTTCCCCTATGAGGCGGGCGGTGTCATCAACCTCCAGTTCTGGAACTCTGTGCATGGCATCGTGTCGGTGCTGATGATCGCGCTGATGCTCGCCCATGCCTATATCGGTTCCATCGGCATGGAGGGCGCGTTTGATGCGATGGGCTCCGGCGAGGTCGATCTCAACTGGGCCAAGGAGCACCACGGTCTCTGGGTTCAGGAAGAGATGTCCAAGGGTATTTCGCCTGCAGGGCGCATGGTTCCTGCAGAATAAGCACAACAGGCTTGCCCGAAGTTTTCGGGCAGGACATTCTTGAAGCCGGGCGGCAGCGCCCGGCTTTTTTCTTGGCAAGAGGTGAGAGGCCCATGCGAGTGATTGGTATTGCGGGCTGGAGCGGCTCAGGCAAGACAACCCTGCTGACAAAGCTGATCCCCGAGTTGCGGCAACGCGGCCTGACAGTCTCCACGCTCAAACACGCGCACCATGCCTTCGATGTCGACCAGCCCGGCAAGGATTCCTATGCCCATCGTGAGGCTGGCGCGACCGAGGTGCTGATCGTCTCGAAGAACCGTTTCGCGCTGATGCATGAGTTGCGTGATCAGCCCGAACCCCGCCTGCATGAGCTGTTCGCCAAGCTGGCCTTGGTCGATCTGGTCCTGGTCGAGGGCTTCAAGACCGAGGCGCACCGCAAGATCGAGGTGTTCCGCGCCGCCAATGCCAAGCCGCCGCTTTACCCCGATGATGCGCAGATCGTTGCCATCGCCAGCGATGTTGCCTTGGCCGATGCTGGCCGGCCCGTGATTGACTTCAATGATGTGTCCGCGATTGCCGATTGCGTCATTGCCCATGCCGAGCCCTCAGCGAAGCTTGTGGCGAGGCTCACTGTGGCACATGGCTTTGCCAGCGCGGGGCTGAGCATGGCCACAACATGACGCAGCTTTCGGATGATTGCTTTGCCTTTGGCGGCCCGCTTCTGGGGGTTGAGGCCTGTGGCGTGCTTATCCGGGATCGCATCGTGCCCATCGCGGCCATCGAGCATGTGTCATTGGCAGGTGCAGATGGCAGCGTGCTGGCGCAAGATGTGCCCGCGCTTGTCTCGCTTCCGCCTTTCGACAATTCCGCCGTTGATGGCTATGCCGTCCGCCATGCTGATCTGACGCCCGGAGATGAGACTGTTATGCACATCACTGCGCGGCTCCCAGCCGGCGCAGATGCTGGCTCAATAGCAGCTCATGGCGCGGTACGCATCTTTACAGGCGCGGTGATGCCTGCTGGCTTCGACACCGTGTTCATGCAGGAGGATGTGGCGCTGGAGGGCAATAGAGTCCGCCTGCCGCGCGGCCTGAAATCTGGCGCAAATCGCCGCTTGGCCGGCGAGGACATTGCCGCTGGCGAGATCGCGCTGCGCCAAGGCCGCCGGCTCGGGCCGTGTGAATTGGCGCTTGCGGCTGCGACGGGCCACGCCACATTGGCTGTGAGAAGGCCGATCACCGTGGGCGTATTCTCGACTGGCGATGAGCTGAGGGAGCCGGGCACTGCGCTTTCGGGCGCAGCGATCTATGATGCCAACCGCGCCATGCTGCTGGCGTTGGTGGCACGGCTAGGCGTTGTGGCGCGCGATCTTGGCATCTTGCGGGATAACCCGGCGACGCTGGCGCCTGCCATCGCCGCCGCAGCTGAGCATTGTGATCTGATCCTCACCTCGGGCGGCGTATCGACCGGCGAGGAGGATCACGTCAAGGCCGCCATCGAGGCCCTGGGCAAGCTCGATTTCTGGCGTGTGGCGATCAAGCCTGGCCGCCCTGTCGCGATGGGCATGGTGCGGGGTAAGCCGATTGTCGGCCTGCCGGGCAATCCGGTCGCGGCATTCGTGACCTTCACAGCGATTGTGCGCCCGCTGATTGCGCAGTTGATGGGCGCGGACGCGCCCCTGATGTTGCGTGTGCCGGTGCGCCTTGGCTTTGCCTACAAGAAGAAGAGCGGTCGGCGTGAATATGTTCGCGTGTCGCTTCACGCCGGCGCGGACGGAATGCTTGAGGCCACGAAATATCCGCGTGATGGTGCAGGTGTGATCACGTCGATGACGGCGACCGATGGGCTGGTCGAGCTGGCCGAGGAGACGGTTGATCTTGCCGCGGGCACGACAGTATCGTTCCTCAGCTGGAAAGAGTTGATGTAAACAGCGGGCGTTCTAGCTCCCCCGAAGCATCTCGATAATGCCGGAGAAATCCGTGCCGCCTTCACCCATTTCGTTGTGCTGTGCATAAAGAGCAGTTGCGGCAGCGCCAAGTGGTGTCGATACACCTGCGCTGGATGAGGCCTCCTGTGAGAGCTTCAAATCCTTCAGCATCAAGGCTGAGGCAAAGCCAGGCTTGTAGCCATTATTGGCAGGCGATGTCGGCACAGGCCCCGGCACCGGGCAATAGCTCGTCAAAGACCAGCACTGGCCGGATGAGGTGGACGCGACATCGAACAGCGCCTGATGAGACAAGCCAAGCTTCTCGGCGAGCGCGAAGCCTTCGCTGACCGCGATCATCGAAATGCCGAGGATCATGTTGTTGCAGATCTTCGCGGCCTGGCCATTGCCGGCGCCGCCGCAATGCACGATGCGCTTGCCCATCTTCGCGAGAATCGGCTCGCCAGCGAGGAACGCATCTTCAGAGCCGCCGGCCATGAAGGTCAGCGTGCCGGCCTTCGCCCCGCCCGTGCCGCCCGAGACTGGCGCATCGAGCGAGAGACAGCCCTTTGCCGCTGCCATGGCGTGCGCCTTGCGGGCGCTCTCGACATCGATGGTGGAGGAGTCGATCAGGAGAGCGCCTGCCTTGACCGCGCCCAGCACCTCGCCCCAGACGGCGAGAACATGCTTGCCGGCGGGAAGCATGGTGATGATGACATCCGCATCTTTCACAGCCTCGATGGCCGAATCTGCGATGCCCACGCCCTCTGCCTTCGCCGCCGCGATGGCCTCAGGCACGAGATCGAAGCCGGAGACGGCATGGCCGGCTTTCACAAGGTTGCCGGCCATGGGCCCGCCCATGTTGCCGAGGCCGATGAAGGCGATGGTGGTCATGTGATGCTCTCCCTGTCATCCCCGACCGCGAAGCGGAGCGGGGATCCATTCGTAGTTATAATCCTGCCCTGGATTCCCGCTCGCCTTCGGCGTCGGGAATGACAGACAGGCTAATTCCCGCTGCCCCGCCCGATGAGCCCGCGCGCCACAATGAGGCGCATGATCTCGTTGGTGCCCTCTAAAATCTGGTGCACGCGCAGGTCGCGCACGATCTTCTCGATGCCGTAATCGGCCAGATAGCCATAGCCACCATGGATTTGCAGCGCCTCGTTGGCGACTTGGAAGCCCGTATCGGTGGCAACGCGTTTTGCCATGGCGCAGAGGCGCGTGGCATCCGGCGTTTTGGCGTCAAGCGCAGCGGCGGCGCGCCAGAGCAGGCTCCGCGCGGCTTCCAGCTCTGTTGCCATGTCCGCGAGCTTGAATTGCAGCGCCTGAAAGCGATCAATGCTCTGGCCGAAGGCCTTGCGCTCAGCTGAATAGGCGAGTGCCTTATCGAGAGCGCCCTGCGCACCGCCGAGCGAGCATGCGCCGATATTGAGCCGCCCGCCATCCAGCCCCGCCATGGCGATCTTGAAGCCGATGCCTTCGGGGCCAATCCGGTTGGTGGCCGGCACGCGGCAGCCTTCCATGATCACGGCGCGGGTGGGTTGCGCGTTCCAGCCCATCTTCTTTTCATTCGCGCCGAAGGAGAGCCCTGGCGTATCTTTTTCGATGATGAAGGTGGAGATGCCCGAAGGCCCATCCGCGCCGGTGCGGGCCATGACCACATAGATGTCCGAGACGCCCGCGCCGGAGATGAACTGCTTGACGCCATCGAGCACGTAAGTGTCGCCATCCTTCACCGCGCGCGTTTTCAGCGCGGCAGCATCCGAGCCTGTGCCCGGCTCCGTCAGGCAATAGCTCGCCAGATGCTCCATGGTGGTGAGCTTGGGCAGGAAGCGCTGACGCTGGCTCGCGTCGCCGTAAGCGTCGATCATCCAGGCGCACATGTTGTGGATCGAGATATAGGCCGCGACCGTGGGGCAGCCGGTCGAGAGCGCCTCGAAGATGAGCGCCGCATCAAGGCGCGACAGCCCCGATCCGCCGACATCCTCGGCAATGTAGATGCCGCCCATGCCCAGCGCGGC
>JBOFIL010000566.1:0-15768 GCA_051650165.1 Allobosea sp. | reverse complement strand
AATATTCACCGATATTCCGTTCGTTGGCCCGACAAGCCGCGCGGCATTAGAGCTCAAGATCATCGGGCTGGCGGTAATCTTCGCCTACGCGTTCTTCAAGTTTTCGTGGAGCTACCGCATGTTCAATTACAGCGCGATCCTGCTCGGCGCGCTGCCGGAGCGCCGCCGACATGATGCCACGCCCGGCGAAGCGATGCGGCCTGAGCTTGCGCAGGCAATGGGCGAGGCCGCGCGGATGAACATCGTGGCCGGGCGGCATTTCAATCGTGGACAGCGCGCCTTCTTCTTTGCCATCGCCTATCTTGGCTGGTTCCTTGGGCCATGGCCCTTCATGGCGGCAACAGGCGGCGTGATGGTGGTGATGTGGAACAGGCAGTTCCGCTCTGATGCGTCGCGCGTGTTTGGCGACCCGTAAGCTGGTGCCTCACTGCCATGTTAGTCACCGCCATGTGAGCCGATGTGAGTTGGCGCTCGTGGTCGCAATGCCTATCTGGTGACATACCAGACAAGAGCCTTTCAGACAGGAGCCAGGATGATGCGCGCCAGCACAGACGATAAAATCTTCCCCGTGACCAGGACGGATGCTGAATGGCGCGCACAGCTCACCCCTGAGCAATACCGGGTGTTGCGCGGCCACGGCACGGAGCGGCCCGGCAGCTGCGCGCTCAACCATGAGAAGCGTGCCGGCACATTCTCCTGCGCTGGCTGCGGACAAAAGCTGTTCGTGGCGGGCCGCAAATTCGAGAGTGGCACCGGCTGGCCCAGCTTCAATGATCCGGTACCGGGCTCTGTCGAAACCACCACCGACAGCAGCTGGGGCATGGTGCGCACAGAGGTGCATTGTGCCTCGTGCGGGGGGCATCTGGGCCATGTCTTCCCGGATGGGCCACCGCCCACGGGCCTGCGTTATTGCATCAACGGCGTGGCGCTTGAGTTCGAGCCTGCTTGACGGCACGGCCGCGCTCCTGCACGCCACGGGCATGGATTCTCACATAATCGCACCTGCTACCGAAGCACCTGCCACTGATGCCACGCGCATCGAGGCTGAAATCCTTGCGCTCACCGCTGCGCGCGGCCCTGAAAAGACCATTTGCCCTTCTGAGGTGGCACGCGCCATTGCTGGCGATCACCCGGACAATTGGGGGCCGCTGATGCAGCCTGTGCGGCGTGTGGCCGTTCGGCTCGCGCATGAGGGGCGTTTGATCATCTCGCGCAAAGGCAAGGCAGTGGACCCGGCTGATTTCCGCGGCGTCTATCGCCTTGGCCAGCCGCGCAGCGAGTAAGCGGGCAAGTCGTTATGGAGGCCATGCAATGGGTATTCCGGCAGCGCTGACCATTGCAGGCTCGGATTCAGGCGGTGGCGCCGGCATCCAGGCTGATCTCAAGACGTTTTCCGCGCTTGGTGTCTATGGCGCGAGCGTGATCACGGCGCTGACAGCACAGAATACCCTCGGTGTGCAGGGCGTATGTGCCGTGCCGCCGGAGTTCGTGGGGCAACAGATTGACTCGGTGCTCAGCGATATTCCCGTCAAGGCGATCAAGATCGGGATGCTGGCGCAGCGCGCAGTGATTGCAGCAGTGCGCGATGGGTTGCAGCGCCATGACAAGCGGCCTGTGGTGCTCGACCCCGTGATGGTGGCTGCGAGCGGCGACCCGCTGCTTGCTGAGGATGCCGTCGCTGCGATTGTCTCGGAGCTGTTTCCGCTGAGCGCGCTCGTCACGCCCAATCTGCATGAGGCCGCGCGCCTCACCGGCGAGGCAATGGCGCTTGATGAGGCGGCCATGCGCCATCAGGGCGAGCTGCTGGTGAGGGCAGGCGCTGCCGCCGTGCTCATCAAGGGCGGACATGGCGAAGGGCCGGAGGCGGTAGATGTGCTGGTGACGCCGCAAGGCGTGATGCGCTTGGCCAGCCCAAGGCTCGCCACGAAGAATGTTCATGGCACAGGATGCACGCTCTCATCCGCGATTGCGGCGGGGCTGGCCAAGGGGCTTGGCCTGGAAGACGCGGTTCGTGCCGCCAAGGCCTATGTGCATGAGGCGATTGCGCAATCAGCAAAGCTCGATGTGGGGCAGGGGCATGGCCCGGCGCATCATTTTTACCGCTGGTGGTGAATTGCGCTGGTGATGCGCTAGCGTCTGCGCGGGGCGGGCAGGAACTCATCCGTGTATCCCGCCATGCGATAGGCCATGAGGCCGACCCATTCCTTCACCGTGTCATCAACAAGGCTGAAGCTCCAGGACCAGCGATGCGGCGGACGCAGCAGCTCGCGCCATGAGCCGCTGGTGTAATAATCTGACGGCCAGGCCTCGACAGTCAGCCCCGCTTTGGTGAACACGCCCATGGCGCGCGGAATATGGTAGGCCGATGTCACCAGCAGCCAGCGCTCACCGGGCTTTGGGGAGAGCCCCTTGCCAGCCAGAAGCTGCGCCGTCTGCGTGGCATTTTCCCATGTGTTGCGGGATTGATTCTCAAACATCACCCGCTCGCCGGTGAGGCCCATATCGGCGAAGAACTGCGCGGCGTCATCCGCCTCGGTCCGCGTAACAGGCCCGGTGAGTTGTGCTGAGCCACCGGAGAAAACGAGTTTTGCGGCGGGGTGCAGCTTTGCCAGCCGGGCTGCTTCAGTCATGCGCCCGGCAGCATCGGTGAAGCGCACCTGTCCGCGCGAGGAGCCAACTGCGCCGCCCAACACAATGATGCCGGTGATGGGCGCTTTGTCATCGATGTTCTGCGCGAAACGGTCTTCGAGCGGGCGCAGAATCCATTTCGGGAAGGGCGTGGCCGAGATCAGGATAAGACCTGATGCGCCGATCACAAGCAAGGCGCGCGAGGTGCGTGACCAGCGCGTGAAGCTGAGAACCACACCCGCCATGCAGACAAGCAACAGTGCATTGGTTGGCGCAGCAACGAACCAGAACAGCTTGGACGCAACAAAGAACATGATCCGGCCCCTTTGCGGGGAAGGGCTAGCAGAAACCAGTCACGATGCTCTTAACGGCACGCTTGATCTCGCCTAAAACTCGCGCTTCAGCGCTCAATTCTTGGCGGCTGGTTGCGTGGATTGGTGGCAACGCCCTGACGGGTGCGAAGCCCGCGCTCGATCTCGATCGAGCGGCTCGCAACCTCCTGGAGATCGCATCCGGCCTGCATCGCTGCCATGCGCGCGGCGGCCTGTGTCTCGCCCAGGAAGGCGCATTTCTGCGCGACATAGCCCTCCCAGCTGCGCTGTAGCGCGGCAAAGCGGCTGCGCTGGCCGGAATCGAGCGCCTGCGCATAGGTGCCCGAAGCTGCATCCAGCCGCTCGCGCCACAGAATGGTCTCGCGCTTGGCACAGGTGACTTCGCTTTCGCCGCGAATTGCGTTTGGTGTTTGGCGCACGCACGGCACGACGATGGTGCCAATGCACGCGCGCGGCGAGGATGCGCTTTCGCGCAGGCAGGCCGAGAGCAAGGCGCGATCCGTGCCGGTCGATTGCTGAGCTTGCTGGGCGGCCGCCGAAGCCGGCAAGAGACAGGCTATGCTGCCCGCTAGGAGGATAGCGGGCAGGGCGGGGTGATGCGCTGGGCGATTATTCATGCCTCTAGAATGGGGCGCGAGTGGCCCCGCTGCAAGCACACGTCATGTCACAGGCAATTGCAGGGCAGACACAGCCGCTGGCCGTATGCGGATGGTTTCATACCAGCGCGAGACATGGGCATGTGGCTGGCGTTCCACCGGCATGTTGAGCCAGCGATGAATGAAGGGACCAAGTGCGCATTCTGCCATTGTGAAATGCTGGCCGGCCAGAAACTCGTGGCCTGTCAGATGCGCATCGAGCAAGGCGAGCTTTGCCTCCGTCTGCGCGATGCTGGCGGCGATGAGGGCCTCATCACGCTTCTCCGGCGGGGTGCGCACCGTCTGATGGAAGGCGGAGTTCATCGCCGGATTGAACACGGTTGCGGTCCAGTCCATCCAGCGGTCAGCCGAGGAGCGCTCTGCCGGATCATGCGCCCAAAGCCTGCCGGCGGCGTATTTCGCGGCAAGATAACGGATGATGGCGTGGCTCTCCCAGATGATTGTCTCGCCATCTTCCACAAGTGGAATGAGCCCGTTGGGGTTCTTGGCCTTGTAGTCAGCGCTGGAGTTGATGCCGAAATGCATGCCTGCATCGCGCCGCTCAAACGCCACGCCACATTCGCCGGCGGCCCAGACGACCTTCTGCACATTCACGGAGTTGAGGCGTCCCCAGATGATCATGTTTCTCTTGTCAGTTTGAGGTTGAACGGGCATCAGCCTGAGGGTGTGGCCACTGTGGCCCGCCCCTGGCCAGAGGGTCGTAGAAGATTGCAATTGGGGTTGGCCGCAAGACCGATCCCTCTCCCGGCGATTGAACCTGCTGGGCCCGCAGCCATGCCGAGCACCTTTCCAAGAGCTCTTACACCGATCTTTTTCGTGGCGCATTCAGGGTCGATTTCGACCCCGCCCTGGGTGGCCCTGGCGCGTTCCGCCTTTGATGAAGCAAGCTTTGCATCAGGCTGAGCTGATTGTGGCTGGTGGGCGCAGGCTGCAAGCAGCAATGGCAGCATGAGGGCTGTGATGCGTTTCATTTGGTCTTCTCGAAAATTCCGCGCCCGATCAGCATGTGGCTGATGTCTGAGGTGACATCCTCCCACAATAGACACCCGTTTTATTTTGCCAACACAACATTGATGTCATCATCCTATGACGACAAGCAGTTCGTTGACGAGAAGAAAGTTGTTGTAAGATATTGAAAAATTTATCTGAATGCCTCAATTTACCGTCTTTGAAATGTCGATTGTCCTGCGAGCGCTGGGGCTTGTTTTAAAATTTAAATGCAGCCACGACGAAAACTGCAGCATGGATTTTCAAGTTTTTACCAGCCTGTACCTGCGAAATTATTCAATGGCTTTCGCGAGGGTGTTACATTGGCTGACTCAACAAAAATCAGTGCTGAATTCCGCAGCTGGTCCGGTATCGACAAATCTCTTCTTGAGGGTGAGTTTTCTGCCGCTCTCAAGCAGTCTGATACCAATGGCGATGGCAAGCTAAGCCGCACTGAGTTCAATGCTGTTGCCAGCAAATTCGGACTGACAACCGCCGAGACGGACAGCGCCTTCAACAAGGCGAAGGGCACCGGCACGGATGTCAGCATTAGCGGGCTCGTGACCTCAGCTGAGAGCTTCAATGGCGCGGATGAAGCCTGGAGCCAGACCGAATTCACCGATTTCCTCACAAGCTACACAACATCGACAGGCTCGACATCGACAGGCTCGACATTCAGCAATCTCGCCGGCGCCGACAACATCATGCAGCGCAGCGAGTTGAAAGCTGTTGTCGATGAAGCTGACGCCAATTCAGATGGCAAGATCAGCAAGGCTGAGTTCGCAGAGGTTGCAGATGCACTCGGCGTGGGCTCATCAAGCACGGCTGCTGTGAACACTGCATTTGCCGATATTGCCGGCGATGCAGCCACGGCCACTGTCAACGAGGTGCTGTCTTATTTTGCGTCCTCGGCAAACTCCGGCGGCAGCTATGATGAAGCTGCCTTCAATGCACTCGTCACCAATCTGGGCGGCACCACTAAGGCTGAGACCAGCACAACCGAGACCTCAACATCCGCGAGCACAACATCGGGCAGCACCACCAGTGGCTTCACGACCACACCCATCAGCGGCTCGACGACATCAGGAAGCTCTTCCACTGGCAGCACCTCCTCCACAGACCCGACGAGCGGCTCCACCAGCACGGGCTCGACCAGCACGACAACCACGGGTTCGACCAGCACGTCGACAGGCTCGACGAGCACGGGTTCCACCAGCACAAGCTCGGGTTCTACGGGTTCAACCAGCACAGGTTCTGGTTCCACGAGCAGTGTGACCACCTCAACAAATACCAATGCGTCAGGCGTTACGACGATTGTTTCGACAGACGCCAGCGGCATCACAACGACAACTGTTCGTTCTGCGCCAAGCAATGGCACTGTGACTGAAACGATAACGAAAACACGCGCCGACGGTACGGTGATTTCTACCGAGGAAACAACACAATCGGTGTCAGTGGCCGCGACGCCTCCTCCAGCCTCATCATCTTCGCGCACCACGATCACGTCTACCAACTCACTCGGTCTGACCACAACAACCGATACAATCACCGAGAACGGCGTCACTACTGAAACAGTGACTGTCAAAGACGCAAACGGCGTTGTTACGTCCACTAATACACGAACAATTCCGCCCGGAACCGGCTCGACCGGCTCGACCACTTCTACATTCTCGACCTCGACAACGTCTTCGAGCTCATCGGGCAATGGAAGCGGTTCGACCGGCAGCACGACTGCCAACGCCAATGGCTCGTCAACCGGCAGCACGACTGCCAACGCAAATGGCTCGTCAACCGGCAGCACGACTGCCAACGCCAATGGCTCGTCAACCGGCAGCACGACTGCCAACGCCAATGGCTCGTCAACCGGCAGCACGACTGCCAACGCCAATGGCTCATCGACTGGCAGCACGACCGCCAACGCCAATGGCAGCGACACCTACAACGGGAGCAGCATCCTCTTCTCGACAACGCCTGATCTGGTGAGCGCGGACTTCGAGCTGTTCAACGACTGATCTGCACTACAAGTGCGCAAGAGGATCAAAATCAAAAGAAGGGCGAGCCTTTCCAAGGCCCGCCCTTTTTGATTGCCCTCTAGCCTGACATGATCGAACCGACTGGATCGGCTCCCTTGGGACGGGCATTTACTTCGTCTTCTCGAATATCTCGCGCCCGATGAGCATGCGGCGGATTTCGGATGTGCCAGCGCCAATCTCGTAGAGCTTGGCATCGCGCAGCAGGCGCCCAGTGGCGTAATCATTTATGTAGCCATTGCCGCCCAGCAGCTGGATGGCATCCAGCGCGATGAGCGTGGCTTTTTCAGCAGCAATGAGGATCGCGCCAGCGGCATCCTCGCGCGTGGTCTCGCCCCGATCGCAGGCCTTGTTGACCGCATAGACATAGGCCTTGCAGGCGTTCATCGTCACATACATGTCGGCGAGCTTGCCCTGCACCAGCTGGAACTGGCCGATGGGCTGCCCGAACTGCTTCCTCTCATGCACATAGGGGATAACGACATCGAGCGCGGCCTGCATGATGCCAAGCGGGCCGGCCGCGAGCACGGCGCGCTCGTAATCGAGGCCGGACATCAGCACATTCACGCCCTTGCCGACTTGGCCGAGCACATTTTCCTCCGGCACCTCGCAGTCCACGAAGACCAGCTCGCCCGTATGCGAGCCGCGCATGCCGAGCTTGTCGAGCTTCTGGGCACAGGAGAAGCCCTTGAAGCTTTTCTCGATCAGAAATGCCGTAATGCCGCGCGAGCCAGCCGCCGGGTCGGTTTTGGCATAGACCACAAGTGTATCGGCATCGGGCCCGTTGGTGATCCACATCTTGGTGCCGTTGAGCACATAGCGGTCGCCGCGCTTCTCGGCCCTGAGGCTCATCGAGACAACATCGGAACCTGCGCCAGGCTCTGACATGGCGAGCGCGCCGACATGATCCCCGGAGATGAGCTTCGGCAGATATTTCTTCTTCTGCGCGGCGTTGCCATTCTTGGCGATCTGATTGACGCAAAGATTGGAATGCGCGCCGTAAGACAGCCCGACCGAGGCCGAGGCACGAGAGATCTCCTCCATGGCCACAGCGTGTTCGAGGTATCCAAGGCCGGCGCCGCCATACTCCTCCTCGACCGTGATGCCGAGCACGCCCAGATCGCCCATCGCCTTCCACAGATGCATGGGGAACTGGTCGGTGCGGTCAATTTCGGCGGCGAGCGGCGCAATCTCGTTCTGCGCGAAGGATTGCACGCTTTCGCGAATAGCGTCCGCGGTCTCGCCGAGATCAAAATTGAAGCTCTTGGTGGTGTTGGAAATCATGGTGGCCTCATCAAGCTGATAAGGCAGGTATAAGCCAGCTTTGCGTGGCGGCAAGTTAGCTGTTGTCAGGCGCTCATGTCAGGTGCTCATGTCAGGTGCTCACGTCAGGTGCTCACGTCAGGTGCTCTTGCGCCTAGCTGTGGTCTTCGCGATGAGCGCCGCTCAGTCCTCATCTGACTCACGCTCAAAGGCTCCTGTGGGCAGGGCCTTGGCGGCTCCCTTGATCGAGCCGGTGACATTCACATCGCGACGCGAAGGTGAGGGATTGGCGACCTTGGGCGTGGTTGGTGATATGTCGCGGCGCGCACCAATGTCGTAGCGCCCGGCCACCCAATCGCGGAATTGCTTGTCAGTGCCAAAGAATGCGTTGCGATCCACGTCGCCCTTGATGCCGGGAATGGTGCCGGTTGCGGTGAACTGCCAGAACTCCCACGGGCGGTTTTCATAGCGGGCGCTCGGCACATCAGCCACTGAGCGCAGCCAGAACGGATAATCATCGAACTCGGCTGTGCCCTCGAACACATCGGCATGGAAATTGATGTCCGTGTAGATGACCGGCTTCTTGCCGGAATGGGCTTCCATGGCCGCGAGCATGGTTCGGATTTTCGCCAGTGCCTTGATGCGCGGCATGGTGCGCGGGCAAGACTTGGAATGTCCATTCCATTCAACATCGAGCACTGGCGGCAGCGCATCCGGGTCTTTCGGGACATTGCGCCTGAACCAGGCCATCTGCTCATGTGCCGGGCGGCACCAGTAGACAAAATGGTAGGCTCCGCGCGGCACGCCTGCCTTCTTGGCCTCGCGCCAATTCTCGTGGAAGCGATCATCAAGCAGATCGCCGCCCTCGGTCGCTTTGATGAAGGCGAAGCGCGTGCCTGCGGCCCGGACTTTGGCCCAATCGATTTCGCCCTGCCATTTCGAGATGTCGATGCCCTGGATCGGCAGGCGCTTGGCGGCAGTCACGCCAGAATGGGGATCAGAATCGCCCTTGAGCGGATACGGGTTCGCGGCCTTGCTTTGCGCAAAAGCCGGCACGCCGGCCATCGTCATGAAAGCGAGGGCTGTCAGCACGTGCAAAAATCGCACATGGGCGAAACGACCCATGCCAATTCCATTTTTCCAACGCAACGCACGCATGAAATGATCCTGAAAGACCATTCACTTGTCGCGTCTTTACGTTAAATCTGACTTAATCCAAGCTTTGCGCAAGATGTGCCCCAATCTGCCCCTCACGCCCTTGCAGGCTGAATTGCGCTGTGACAGCAATAGTCTGTGGCAATGCGAGATGACGGAATGACTGTGCAATTGTCAAAACCTGCGCTGGCCAAGCTCGCCGCAGTGGCCTGCATTTGGGCGGGTCACAAAGCGGCCGCGCTTGTCGCGACGGCTGAGTCTGACCTGAACATGAGCCGCGCAGGTACCGGGGCCAAGCTCAACACTGATGGCGCGGCCTATGCGAAATTCACCGCAAGCGTCGCAGCCATCCTTGAGGAGGTGGTTGAGCCATTGCTCGGCGATGATGAATGGCCGGTTGAGGCGGCAGTCGAAGCGCTTGATGCCGCGCTGCCATCAGCCCTTGTCACAGACAAGGCACTGGCGGGAATCGAGCCTGGCGAGGATGCGCTTGCAGCCCTTGTCCTTCGCAGCCTGGGTCTGGTTGATCCGCGTTTTCTCGATCACACAGGCCATCATGAGACTTTTCGTGAGACCGGGTTCGCTGTTCTTTCGAGTGTATTTTCACGCAGTGCAGCAGCAAAGGGCGGCCTGAAGGCACTCGCCAAGGAGCTTGCAAGTGCGGATAGCGACCAGATGTCCGCTGCTGGCGGCCAGCGCGAAACAGTTGCCAAGTTGCGAGAGCGTTTGGCTGTTGCGCGGCGGCAGGCCAACGAGGTGTGGCCTTTGGTCGAAGCCCTGGTGGCCTGCGCCAGTGCCATGGCAGATGCCGGCCATTCCAGCGAGGCAACCGATCTCAACCGTGAGGCAATCGGGCTGCTCGATCAACTACTGGCGCAAACTCCCGGTTCACTGGCTGTGCAACGCGAGCGTTTCGTGGCGTTGGCGCGGTTTGCGCAAGGGCTGATGGCGCAGGGGCGGATTGGCGAAGCTGTTGAGCCATTGCTCGCGGGCCTGGCCACAATCCGCGCCCTGGTTGCAGCCGAGCCGCATGAAAGTCGGCACAGGCGGGATTTGGCCTCAGCGCTTGATATTGCCGGGCAGGTCGCATCTCAGCGCGATGCAAATCAGGAGGCATTGTCGCTCTACAGGGAAAGCCTGTCGTTGCGCACGCAGCTGCTCGAGATCACGCCGGATGATGACGCCCTGAAGATGGATGTCTGCAGCACGCATGACAGGATCGGCCTGGCGCTGATGGCTGATAGCCAGCTCAGAATGGCGATACTGGAGTTCAACGAGGCCATGATGCTTCGCCGGGAGCTCGTGGAAAAAGACAATCATAACCCGAGGTTGCTGCGCGATGTTGCGCGCTCGTGCGATTTCCTGGGCGAAGCGATGTCGCGTGCAGAGAAATATACGGATGCCTTGAGCGTATTGCGCAGCGGCCGAGACATTTACATGCAGCTGTCCGAGCAGGTGAGCGATGACCTGGCATTGAGGCAGGATCTGGCCAGCTGCATGGACAGGATCGGCGATGTGCTGATGCTCATGGGCGAGCATGACGAGGCGATGAGGAGTTATCGCTCCGGCCTCAACATCATCGTGCCTCTTGCTGCCTCTGATTCGAATCATATCGGCAGACAGCGAAATATGGCGCTCAGCCATGCGCGTGTGGCAAGGGCTTCAGAGATGCTTGGCAAACGCGATGAGGCCATACAGGGGCTCCAGCGCGGCCGCAGCATCATCCTGAAGCTGATACGTCCGCAGTCCAGCGACAAGCAGCTCAAGTTCGATCTTGACTGGTTTGACGGGCATCTGAGGCGCCTGGGGCGCGCCAGCGCTGGCGGGCTGGGCGCACTCTAGGGGGCGTACATGCCGACAGCCGTATCGCAAGCGGCTGCTGGTTGAACTTACTGTATCGCCACCGTCGAGCGTGCAGGGCCGGGGCGTGCTGAGATTGGGCTCGCCGGTTTCGGCAATGCGCTGGTCACAGGCGGATCATCACTCTCCACCGGCTCAACGCCCGGCTTCGGCAGCTCTTGCGGCTGGGCAGGGTTTGCCGGTGTTGTCACACTCGCAGGCCTGGGCGCTTCTGGCGTGGCGGGTGCATTCTGTCCCACAGCAGCAGGGCGCGTTGCGGGGGTCTGCGCCTGCCGCGGCGATGTGCCGCCGCAACGCGTGGCATGGTCATGACTGTTCCGATCGCGCGGGTCGCAATCGGTCTGCATGAACTCGTTCCACTCGCGCTCGGAGCCATAAAAGGCATTGCGGTCGACATCGCCGCGAATGCCTGGAATGCGGCCTGTGGCGGTGAACTGCCAGAACATCCAGCGCCGGGCATGGTAGCGCTCATGCGGCTCGGCGGCGACGGAGCGTAGCCAGAACGGGTAGCGGTCGAATTCAGCTTCGCCCGCCAGCACTTCGCGGTGGAATGTGATGTCGGTGTAGATGATCGGGCGCTTGCCCGTGTGCTGCTCAAGCTCGCGCAGCATCAGGCGCGCCTTCTCGATGGCAGTCTGCTTGTCGACCTTGCGCGGGCATGTGCGCGAGGAGGTGTTCCATTCAAGATCGAGCACTGGCGGCAGCGCGTCGCGATCTTGCGGAATGTGCTGGATGAACCATTGCGCCTGCTCATGGGCCGGGCGACACCAGAACACGAAATGATATGCCCCGCGCGGCACGCCGGCAGCGCGTGCGCCAGCCCAGTTGGCCGCGAACATCGGGTCAATGTAATCGCCGCCCTCGGTCGCCTTGATGAAGGCAAACTTCGTTCCGGCGGCCTTCACCGCGTGCCAATCGATATTGCCCTGATAGCGTGCGACATCGATGCCGTGCACGGGCATGGTCAGCGCACGCGCTACGCCCGGATGTGGCTTGGCATCGCTCTTGGTCGGGTAGTAGTCACCCGCGCAGCCAGCCAGCGTGATGGCGGCGGCGAGCGGCGCGATGAGCGCTGCGATACGCGACAAACCGGAACGGGCAAGACCGGACATCAGATTTCCTGAAGGATGAGACATGGCTGTACGCGCGAAGCGTATAGCCTATCGCAGTTGCGAAGGCGATGTGTTCAATTCTCTTGTTTGGGTTGAGAGAGCATTAACGCTGCTGGGGCGGGATTGGCTGAAAGGCCCCGGAATAGAGCGCGCCCTACAGCCCGAACCATAATGTTGCGATGCCAAGAAAGGCAAAGAAACCAACGACATCCGTCACGGTGGTGACAAAGGTGCCGGACGACACCGCCGGGTCGATATTGAGCCTGTCCAGCGCAACCGGGATCGCCGCGCCGGCAATGGCGGCTGCGACAAGATTGACCACCATGGCGAGCCCAATGACGCCGCCCAGCGCCGGATTTGCGAACCATGTCGCTGCCATCACACCCGTGATCAACGCAAAAGCGAGGCCATTGAGCATGGCCACGAGCAGCTCGCGTGTGAAGAACCGGCGCACATTCAGCGGCCCTAATTCGCGCGTTGCGAGGGCCCGCACCGCAACAGTCATGGTCTGTGTCGCGGCATTGCCGCCCTGGCTGGCAACAATGGGGGCGAGCACGGCCAGCGCCACCATTTTCTCAAGGCCGGCCTCGAACAGCTTCATCACGGCCGCGGCGAGGAAGGCAGTGAGCAGATTGACGAACAGCCACTGGAAGCGGCTGCGGGCGACCACGCGCACGGAATCGGAGAGTTCTTCCTCGCCCTTGACGCCGCCGAGTGCCTTGACCTCATCATCGGCCTGATCGCCCATGACATCGACGACATCATCGATGGTCATGACGCCAACCAGCCGGTCAGCCTCATCGACCACTGGCGCGGCAACCAGATTGTAGCGCTGGAAGGTGAGGGCCACTTCTTCAAGCGGCTCGGTGGCGGAGATGGTGCGACGTTCCGCCTCCATCAGCTTCTCGATTTTCACCGGACGCTTGGTGCGCAGCAGCGAGTCGAGCGGCACGGCGCCAAGGAAGTGATGGCCTGGGTCAACGACATAGATTTCGTAGAAACGCTCGGGAAGATCCTGCGTGTCACGCATGAAATCAATGGTCTGGCCTACAGTCCAGAACGATGGAACCGCGATGACCTCGGTCTGCATGCGCCGGCCGGCTGATTCCTCGGGATAATCGAGGCTCTTTTGCAGCGCGATGCGCTCGGACGCGGGCAGTTTGGAAAGGATCTCGGCCTTGTCGGCCTCGTCCATATCCTCAAGGATATAGACCGCATCATCGGAGTCGAGATCGCGCACGCCTTCGGCGACGGCTTCAGGCTCCATCTCATCGAGGATCTCCTCGCGGATGGCGTCATCGACCTCGGTCAAGGCGCTGAAATCGAAGTCTTTGCCGAGCAGGGCTATAAGGCGTGGCCGATCATCGGCATCCAGCGCCTCGATCAGATCGCCAAGGTCAGCCTCGTGCATGTCTGCTGTGAGATCACGCAGGGCGTTCTGGTCCGAGAGCAGCACAGCTTCAGAAACGCGCTCGACAAACGCCCCGATGATTTCGCCATCCTCGTCACGCATGGAGAGGGTGCTGGCAAGGCCGGCCTTGTCAGGGGTGGGCGTGTCGATCACTTCCGTCATGCGCGCCCCCTGCCTATCATCGACCCAAGCGAATCGAGACTTTTGATCTTTCCCTTGCGCCTGCCTTGTGGCAGCGCTTCCGCAACGAAACAATGCGGAATCGTCTTTTGTGAGCGATATGCGACATTCAAACCTCGTGCCTCTCACCTCGCGTCGTTTGAGCCGACGACAGTTGGTTGCCGGCGCTGGGGCCAGTTTTGGAACAGGCGCGGCAAGCGTGCTGGTTCCAGCGCGTGCGCATGCAGCACTTGGCACGGCACGTCAGCTGGCCTTGAGCAGTGCTGGCGGGCTTAAAGTAGGCTTTCAGAGCTACCCTGAGACGCTGGCGCTCGGTGCCCGTGAGGTTGTGCTGACCTTCGATGACGGGCCTATTCCCGGCCCGACCGACACGGTGCTGAATGCCTTGCGCACTGAGGGCGTGAAGGCGACATTCTTCGCGATCGGGCGCAATGCGGCGGCACATCCTGCGCTTGCACGGCGTATTGTGGCTGAGGGGCATACGCTCGCGCATCACAGCTTCTCGCATCCCTGGACATTCCGCCAGCGCAGCGAAGCGGTGGGAAAGGAAGACATCGAGCGTGGTTTTCGCGCAGTTGAGGAAGCGGCCTATGGCAGTTACGGCGGCACACCACGCGTGCCATTCTTCCGCTATCCCGGCTTTGCCGACACAGCCCCGCTGAATGAGTGGCTTTCGTCAAAGGGCATCGGCGTTTTCGGGTGTGATCTGTGGGCAAGTGACTGGACGCAGATGAGCCCCGCCGCCCAACTTGCCCTCATGATGCGCAGGCTCAGGCGTGCCGGCAATGGCATCTTGCTGTTTCATGATGTCCAGCCGCAGACAGCTGCCATGCTGCCCGCTTTCCTGCGCACACTTCGCGAGGAAGGCTTCAGCATCGCGCATCTGGTGCCCGGTTATGCCCCGCCATCTCTGGCAAGGGCAGGGGCTGGGTGGCGCTCGCGCACCGAGGCGATCATCGCCGGCGTGAGGCGTGGCGCTGTTCGCTGACCAGATCAAATTCGCTGATCACTTGCTCAGGGGTGATCTGCTCATCACGTTGGTCTGAAATTTCGCTGTGAGGTTTGCTTGGTGCATTTGCTGCCATGCGACGCGGGCTGGCACCCTTGCGTTTGAAAGGCCAATCTGCGCGCGGAAAGCTGAGCCCCGCCGCTTCGCCCGGGCGGCCAAACAGATAACCTTGGAACAGCTGGCAGCTTTCAATCCGCAGAGCAGTGGCCTGCGCCTGCGTCTCGACGCCTTCTGCCACGATCGAGATGCCAAGCTCCGCGCCCAGGCGAATGACCGCGCGCACAATGGCGCCATTGACCGGGTCGCTCTCGATGCTGCTGACGAAGCTGCGGTCGATCTTGATCTTGTCGAAGCGGAAACGGTGCAGATAGGACAGCGATGAGTGGCCGACGCCGAAATCATCCAGCGCGATCCTGACACCAAGGCTGCGCAAGCCGTTGAGCGTCAGCCATGTGGTGCGATCATCTGCCATCATCACCGTTTCGGTGATTTCCAGCTCCAGCCGCGCCGGGTCCAGCCCTGAACTCGCTAGCGCTTGAACGACAGTCGGCAAAAGCCCTGGCGAGCGAAACTGCACGGGCGAAAGATTGACCGCGATGCTGATCTCGGCAGGCCAGCGCGCGGCCTCCAGGCAGGCCTCACGGATGACCCATTCGCCGATCGGGATCATCAGCCCGGTTTCCTCGGCAATCGGGATGAACTCGGCCGGGCCGATGTTGCGCTCGTCATGACGCCAGCGCAGCAAGGCTTCGCAAGCAACAGTCTTGCCGCATGAGGCTGAGACAACGGGTTGATAATGCAGGGTCAATTCGTTGCGGGCGATGGCACTGCGCAGATCAATTTCCATCTGGCGACGCAAACGCAGCGCCTCACCCATCGATGGTTCATAGAAGCAGGCAAGCCCTTTGCCGGCTGATTTTGCGCGGTAAAGCGCTATGTCTGCATTTTGGAGTAACTCATCGGCCGTGCCTGAATGGGCGTCACGCACCGCAATTCCGGCAGTCGCGCCAATGACAACCGCCTGGCCGGCGATGATGACAGGCGCTGTCAGTTGCGCAATCGCGGTTTCGGCCAATTCGTGCAGTTCGGCCGGATCGCTGACATCCGCCGCGAGTATGGCGAATTCATCGCCGCCTAGCCGTGCG
>JBOFIL010000565.1:0-4663 GCA_051650165.1 Allobosea sp. | reverse complement strand
GTGCGGATGGCCGGAGCCGGCCATCCGCGAGTTGGGTGCCCTGATTACTTGCGCATCTTGGCGAGTTCAGCCTGCACTTCGGCGTAAAGCGCATCGCCTGCCACAGCGCCGAACTTGGCCACAACCGGCGCGACCTTCTCGCGGATGCGGGCCATTTCAGCGGGTGCGATCTCGTTGTGCTGCATGCCGGCAGCCTTCAGTGTCGCAAGTGCCGAGCCCATGCTATCGCGCGAGTTCTTGCGCTGGAAATCACGGGCCTCGTTGGCGGCATCCTGCACGATCTTCTTTTCCTCAGCCGACATGTCATCCCATGCCTTCTTCGAGATCAGCAGGGATTGCGCATTGTAGATATGCTGGGTGGAGGAAAGGAACTTCTGCACCTCGTTGAGCTTGGCGCCGACAATGGTGGGGAAAGGGTTTTCCTGGCCATCGACCACGCGCTGCTCAAGCGCGGCATAGAGCTCCGGGAACGGCATCGGCACGGCATTCGCCCCAAGCGCCTGGAAAGTCTCGATGAACAGCGGCGATTGCAGCACGCGGATCTTGATGCCGCTGAAATCCTCGATCTTGGTGATCGGGCGGCGGCTGTTGGTGACATTACGGAAGCCAAGCTCCCAATAGCCGAGGCCGATCAGCCCCTTGTCCTCGACCAGCTTGTGCAGCTTCTGGCCAATCGGGCCATCGACGATCTTGTCAGCCTCTTCCGGCGAAGCGAACAGGAAGGGCAGATCGAGAACCGCGAATTCCTTGTTGAGCCCGACCAGCAGGCCGGCATTCAGCACGGTGATGTCGATGGTGCCGCCCTGCAGCGCCGAGACAGTCGGCAGGTCGCCGCCAAGCTGCCCAGCCGGGAACAGGCGGATATTGAACTTGCCGCCGCTCTTCTCTTTCAGCAGATCAGCGAACTTTGCTGCGCCGCGGCCCTGCGGCGTGTCGGCAATGTTCTGGAAGGCAAAGCGCATGGTGCGCTCCTTCACCTGCGCCATCGCGGTGCTGGAGATCAGGGCTGTGCTGGCGAGCACGAGGCCGGCCATGACGGTGTTGATCAGTTTCATTGGGCGTCTCCTCCGGGTTCTTTTTGCGCGAGCAGAGGGCGGCGTCCGGTAACCGCCTCTCCGCTTTGAGGGGTTATCCAGCCAGCCAGCGGGCCGGAACGAGCACGAGCGACGGGAACAACACGAGCAGGAACAGCACAATGAGCTGCGCAATCATGAAGGGCCAAACGCCCTTGATGATCTCATGCATGCTGATCTTCGACACGCCGCACACCACATTGAGCACGGTTCCGACGGGGGGCGTGATCAGCCCTATCGAGCAATTGATGATGAAGAGCACGCCGAAATAGACCGGGTCGATGCCTGCGGTCTTGATGATGGGCATCAGGATTGGCGTCAGGATCAGGATCGTGGGTGTCATGTCGAGCGCGGTGCCGACGATGACGACGATGAGCATGATGACAACCAGCAACAGCGTCTTGTTGTCCATGAAGGGGCGCACAAGGTCGGTGATCTGGTTCGCGACCTCCGCAATGGTGATGAGCCAGGCCGAGACCATGGCAGCGGCCACCAGGAACATCACGATGGCGGTCGTCATCGCCGCGCGGATGAAAATGGCCGGCAGGTCTTTCAGCGATAGCTCGCCATAGATCACGGTGGCGACGAACAGCGCATAAACCGCGACCACCACTGCCGCCTCGGTTGGCGTAAAAATGCCAAAGCGAAGCCCGAAGATGATGATGAAAGGCAACATCAAGGCCCAGAAACCATCCACTATGGCTTTCAATGCCACCTTGAACGGCGGGCGCTCGCGCTGCTGTGAGTCATCATTGCGCGCGATCCACCACCACGCGACACACAGGCCGATGCCCAGCATGATGCCGGGGAAAATGCCGGCAAGGAACAGCTTCGAGATCGAGACATTCCCGGCAACGCCAAAAATGACAAAGCCGATCGAGGGAGGGATCACTGGCCCGATCACACCGCTGGAGGCAATCAGGCCGGCGCTGTGACGCTTGGAATGGCCTGCCGCCACCATCATCGGCACCAGCAAGGCCGCCAGCGCGGCAGCATCGGCAACAGCCGAGCCTGACAGCGCCGAGAGAATGCAGGCAGCCATGATGGCGACATAGCCAAGCCCGCCCCTCACATGGCCGATGAGCGCAAGCGCCACATTGACGATGCGCTTGGCCAGCCCGCCGGTGTTCATCACCTCGCCGGCAAGCATGAAGAAGGGCACGGCCAGGAGCGGAAAACTATCCGCGCCATTGATGACGTTTTGAGCGATGATCTGACTGTCAAAAATGCCGATATGCCACATCAGCGCGACGCCGCAGACAATCAGCGCGAAGGCAATCGGCATCCCCAGTGCCATCGCGCCGAGCAGCGAGAATGTGAAGATCGCGATGGTCATTGGCGCGCGGCTCTCACGGCTGTTCTCACCGCTCTTCGGATTCGCGAACAGTGATCAGGTCAGCGTCGCTGGCCTTGCCGCTCAGCACGAGCCAAAGCTCATGGGTGAGGATGACGAGAGCGGATGCGCCAAACACCACGCCAACACCGTAAAACAGCCCGACAGAGAGGCCTGAGGCCGGGGCAACCACCTTCCAGTTGATCAGCGTCTGCGACCAGCTGCCCTTGAGCAGAAGCATGGCGCAGATGATCATCAGAACATGGCTGAGGATGAAGCATATGCGCCGCCCGGTCTGGCCCAGCGTCAGGAGCAGCGTGTCCACGCCCAGATGCGCATGTTCGCGCAAGCCGACAATCGCGCCCAGAAACACCAGCCAGACAAAGAACCAGCGGGCGAGTTCATCAGAAATGGCAATGCCTGAATTGAAGACATAGCGCATCACCACATTGCCGAAGACAAGCACAACCATGCCGGCAAGCAGAAGGCCGATAACGGCCTTCAACAGCAGAAAATAGCCCTCTGCGAGCCTCGCCATGGGTTTCCTCCCGGCTGTCCGTTTGACGCCAGATTTTTGGTGTGACGGCCTCTCTGCGGTGGCCTGTCGACGTGAATGTACCAAACGGTTCATCATCGTCAATCAAAAAACTAACCGCTTGGTACATTTTTCTCTGGACGCCAATCCAAGGGCTGTGGAAGATGGCTGCAACAGTGAAGGAAGCCGCCATGTCGAGCCCGGCCCGCGAGTTGGCCAGCCAATCCAGGACCAGCCAATCCAGGACCAGCCAATCCAGGACCAGCCAGGAGAATCCGCGCCGGACCAATGATCCCGAACGTGTGCGGCAGAATATCCTTGAGGTGGCGCGGGAGGAGTTCGTCGAGAATGGCCTGAGCGGCGCCCGCGTCAACGAGATCGCCGAGCGTACCGCCACCTCAAAGCGGATGATCTACTATTATTTCACCGACAAGCAGGGGCTTTATCTGGCGGTGCTGGAGGATGCCTATGCGCGCATCCGGGCCCTGGAGAAAACGCTCGATCTGGAGCATCTTCCTCCCACTGATGCGCTTGCGATATTGGCCGGATTTACCTTTGATTATCATGCGGATAACCCGGATTTTGTCCGCCTTGTCATGGTCGAGAACATCCACCATGCCAAGCATCTGAAATTGCTGGCGCGCATTGGCGAGGTCAATCTGTCTGCGATCGACATGATCCGCGAACTCTACGAGCGCGGCGTGGGCGCAGGGGCCTTCCGCACAGGCGTTGACCCCATCGACATTCATCTGATGATCAGCGCGCTGAGCTTTTACAATGTCTCGAACCGGGCGAGCATCGAGCAGGTGTTCGGCCATGACATGGGCGGAGCCGAGGCACGGGTGAAACGCCGCGCCAGCGTGATCGAGGCAGCGCTGCGCTTCGTCACAAGGTGACAGAGCTGTTGTCTTCCAACGAATGACAGTCAGCGCGTCGCTGCGCGGCGCAAGCGGTCATTGATCGCTTCCCCAAGCCCGCTTGTAGGAATTCGTGCCACTGCGATGCCCGCGGGAGCAGCCTCATCCAGCGCGCGCAAAGCGGCATAAAGCCTCGCCGCAGCTTGCGTCAGATTGCCGCTTTCGCTGAGGTTGATGCATGGCCCAACAAGGCTGGCAGGGAGTGGGCCAAAGGCCAGAAATGCCTCGCCGGGGCGGGCGCATTCAGCATTGAGCCGCAGCGGGGCGCGGGTCGCGTAGTGGCTTGAGAGTTGGCCAGGTGCGATGGGGCCATCGCTTGAAACAATCGCCAGATCAACTGGATCGCCGATATGTTGCACGATGGTCTCACGCGCGATACCGCCGGCTCTCAGGCATGTCACGGGGCCATTGGGGAGGCAGGCGAGAATGGTGGACTCAACGCCAACCGGGCAGGGGCCGGCCATGATCACGGCATCGATCAACCCATCGAGATCTGCCAGCACATGCTCGGGTGTGGTGGGGCTGACATGGCCGGAGCGGTTGGCGGAAGGGGCGGCCAATGGCACGCCTGAGGCGCTGATGAGATCGCGCGCCAACCCATGGCCCGGCAGACGCAGCGCAACACTGGCAAGGCCGGCGCGGGCAAGTTCGCACACGGAGCTTGATGGCGCGGCAGGCACCACCAATGTCAGCGGGCCCGGCCAGAAGGCATCAGCAATGGCTGAGGCCTGCGCGGAGAATTCGCCCTCAGTCCGAGCGACATCCATATTCGCGATATGGGCGATCAGCGGGTTGAAAGCCGGGC
>JBOFIL010000564.1:0-2921 GCA_051650165.1 Allobosea sp. | reverse complement strand
AGGCACACACCATCACGCATTCGAGGCTGCGACAAGCTTCTCGAGCGTTGCCTTCGCCGCGCCGCTGTCGATTGCTGCCACAGCGCGCCGAACGCCCTCACTCAAATCCTTGACCACCCCGGCGACAGCCAGGCCAGCTCCGGCATTGAAAACCGCAATATCCCGATAGGCGCTCTTTTCGCCGATGAGAACTTGCATCAAAGCGGTCGCATTGTGTTCGGGGTCACCGCCCTTGAGATCATCCGGGCGTGAGATGGCCAGCCCGACATCGCTGGGCGAAATGACATAGCGCTCAACCTTGCCATTTTTCAGCTCGACAACCTGCGTCGGGCCTGTGGTGGTGATCTCGTCGAGACCGTCAATGCCATGCACGGCCATGACCCGCTCCGAGCCAAGAGATTTGAGCACGGACACCATCGGCTCCAGCCAGGCGGATGAGAAGGTGCCCAGCAATTGCCGCTTCACCCCGGCGGGGTTTGAGAGCGGGCCGATCATGTTGAAGATAGTGCGCGTGCCAAGCTCGGTGCGGATGGGCGCGACATGACGCATCGAGGCGTGATGCGCGGGCGCGAACATGAAGCCAACGCCGGCCTTGGCGATGCAGCGCTCGATTCCGGCGGCATCGAGCCCAACCTTGACGCCTAGTGCAATCAGCACATCTGCAGCGCCAGAGCGAGAGGAGGCCGCGCGATTGCCATGCTTGGCTACTGGCACGCCGCATGCCGCAACAATGATCGAAGCCAGCGTCGAGACATTGTAGCTGCCGGAATTGTCGCCGCCGGTGCCCACAATATCGATGGCGTCCGTCGGGGCACTGACCGTGACCATGCGAGAGCGCAGCGCCTTCACCGCGCCTTCGATTTCCTCCGAGGTCTCGCCGCGCACACGCAAGGCCATCAGGAAGGCGGCGCCTTGGGCAGCCGTCACCTCACCTGACAACATCGCATCAAATGCCGCTTGCGCCTCTTCGAGGCTGAGCGGGGCGCCTGTTGCAACCTTGGCGATATAGGGTTTGAAGCTATCCATGGCAGGCGGGCCTCACGCTGGCTCGGCAGGCACAGGTGACGCCGAGCGCACCATGGCCAGAAAATTCGACAGGATGGTTGCCCCTTGCTCCGAGGCGATGCTTTCGGGATGAAACTGCACACCGCAGACAGGCAGCTTGCGGTGAGACATGGCCATGATCAACCCGTCATCACTGGTTGCTTCAATATCAAACACATCCGGGCAGGAGCCGCGCTCCACCACCAGCGAGTGATAACGCGCGGCGGCAATCGGGCGGTTGATGCCTCGGAATAATCCGCGCCCCGTATGCGTGATAGTGGAAACCTTGCCATGCATGGGGGTCGGTGCACGCACCACTGCGCCGCCGAAGGCCTGCCCGATCGATTGCAACCCAAGGCACACGCCGAAAATCGGTTTCACGCCTGAGCCCTTGGCAATCACATCAAGGCAGATGCCGGCCTCGTTCGGCGTGCAGGGGCCCGGCGAGAGTACGATGGCATCGTGCGGTGACGCGATGGCCTCTTCTGCAGCGAGCGCATCATTGCGCACCACATCAACGCTGGGCCCCAGTGCGCCAATTAGATGCACAAGGTTCCACGTGAAGGAATCATAATTGTCGATCAGCAAGATGCGCATGTCAGAGCCCGCCACGCGCCCCAGGCGCGCACCTTCGCCCGATGCCGCGCAAGCGCGCCGTGGTCAAGCAAAAACGCCTGTCGTGGCACGTGCACCGCGCAGCCGTATGGTGACTAAGTAATTAACAATACATGTCAAAAACCAGATTCCTGCCTTAACGAGATCAAAAACATTTACGTGTAGGTTGCATCTACTGCTACTTAAACGAGAGACATTAGCCATGGCCACGCCATCAAAGGTTGCAACCGGATCTGTGCTGAAGCGCTTTGCCAATGAGCAGCGCGGCAGCGTTGCCATCATGTTTGCCCTGACGCTCATGCCGGTTCTGGGCATGGCTGGTGCTGCCATGGATTACACCAGCGCCTCCGGTGCGCGTGCCCAGATGGCGCAGGCTTCTGATGCCGCGGCACTGGCCGCCGCGAGAGCGCCCGTGACCACGCTCGCCGAGCGCCAGAAAATCGCAGAGGATGTTTTCAAGGCCAATATGGGCGGAAAGTCAGTCAATGGCCTGAAAATCAAGGTCAAAGAAATCCCATCCGGCATCCGTGTCGATGCCGATGCGAGTGTCGTGACCAAGTTCGTCTCGATCATGGGTTTCGACAAGATCAATGTCGGCGTTTATTCCGAGGTTGCGCGAGGAGAGGGATATGTCGAGGTCGCGCTGGTGCTTGATAACACCGGCTCGATGAAGAATGACATGGATGCGCTGCGCAAATCCTCTGCCAATTTTATCAACACGATCTTTGCCGGTGGCGCTGCTTCCGATAGCCTACGGGTCAGCGTCGTGCCCTATGTTGCGGCCGTGAACCCCGGGCGCACGAACCTAGGCATGAGCTCTGTCGATTCCAGCGCGCAGTCTCCGCACCACGGTGCGATCATGCGCAACAAGATAAACGCCTTTCTTGCAAATTGTGACACCAGCGGCGGCGTGAAACACGAAGGCGGCGGCGGCGGTGGTGGCGGCAACTATGATGGCCCAGGAAATGGTGGAGATGGCGCATGGTTGCTTCAGGATAGCCTGAACAAGCTCTCATCAATCGGCCTTGAGCTATTCGGCATCAAGTCAGCTGCTGCTCTTGGCGAGACACCGAACACTGTAGCTCCACTCGTGGGCACTATTCATTCTCCGCCACCAAACTATGCGCCATCAAAACCCAAAGCGCTGGTTCCAACAGGCTTCCACACAAATTGGAATCCTTGTTGGCTTGTTGGCCCGGACAGGGTCAACCACCTGGACCTTTTTGACAGGATTCCAAGCATGCAGTGGGCTGGGTGCGTCG
>JBOFIL010000563.1:0-6376 GCA_051650165.1 Allobosea sp. | reverse complement strand
TCTTTCCTTGAACCATTCTTAAACCGTGGATGGTCGGGACAAGCCCGACCATGACGTTGGTCCATGCAGGAAAATCGGCAGCTCTTCACCCCAGCTTTCTAAGAAACCCCGCAAAGCTCATCAGCCCTTCCGGCCATGGCCCATGACCGGAAGCAGCGTTGATATGGCCCGCCTCGCCGGCGTCGATCAGCTCCGCTCCGATGCGGTCCGCGAAAGCCTCCTGCTCGGCAAAGCGGGCGAAGCTATCATTGCGGCTGGCGATCAACACCGACGTGAAATCGAGCTTGTTGGGGTGCTTCGCGAAGCCCTCATCCATGATGCCCTTGGTGGCAAGGATGGCTTCGCTTGAGGGCGGCACAACCAGAAAACCGCCCGCTACCTTGCCGGGCGCAAACATATGCGCGGCATGGGCCACCGCCTGCACGCCGAGCGAATGCGCCACAATGAGTACAGGCCGGCTCGCCTTAGTGACATGTTCGGCAATCCGCTCGGTCCATGGCACCAGCAGCGGGCGCTGCCAATCATCCTGCTCCACGCGCCGCGCGGTCGGTAGCTTCGCCTGCCAGCGGCTCTGCCAATGATCCGGCCCGGAGCCGGTCCAGCCCGGAATGATGAGGATGTCGAGATCGGCTGAGCGCATGGGGTCAGATCAACGGAACGCCAAGTGACGTCGCGGCGCGCTTGAGTGCCTTGTCCAGCGACGCAAGCGCGGTATTGCGACGCACCGCAAGGTCAAGATAGGCCGCATCATACGCGCTCAATCCATGCTGCCGAGCCAATGTCATGACGCTGCCGGAAGGACCGATCACCTCGGCAGCTTCGATTTCAGGCGAAAGGGCAACAATGTCGCCTAAAACGCGCGCAAGTTCGGGCTCGCTGAGGCGACCGCGCCGTGAGGCAACGAGGCAACCATTCGCGATCTCAAGTGGCCAATGCGGCGGAACGCACACGCCTCGACTCAGCACATGCTCCATCACCTCGGAGGCCGGGCCGGACTCGTCGGGCAGCACCATTGCCAGCGCAAAGCTTGCATCCACGACGCATCGCATCAGCGGCGGCCTTCCTCGATCCAGGATTTGATTTCATCTGCCTTTGCAGCAGGCTGACCGTCACGCGCCCACCTTTCCGCAATCGAGGCCCGCGTCGCCATCAACCGACCAAGCAACAACTGGGTTTCGGGCAATTCTGCATGCTCGGCCACAATCCGCGCCACCCGCCTCCCATGGCGCGTGACGATAACTTCCTCTCCCCGCTCAACGCGGTCGAGCAACTCGGAAAACTTGGTTTTGGCCTCGAAAGCCCCTACGGTGATCATGGTGGTGATATAAACTGGTTGACTGGTTGATTCAAGCCTTGGCCCAATCGAACGTTGTCCGCTGCTGCTCCTTTAGGATGGCGACCTCATCTGTGACGATGAATTTAAGCCGCCTTGCGCCCTCGATGAAACCTGCAAGTGAAGTGGGTTCCATATCACCTGTCGCCACATGCTGCTTGTTGACAACTATAGCAGTTATCAAAGGCCATCCTCTTTGATGGGCAAGCCAAAGAATCTGGTCAAGATGTGCTGGTATTAGGCGACGAACCTTTTGCCAATCCTTGCCACTTGCTTTTGCGACATCACCGTAGCTGATGAACCGCCCAAGCTGGGCGCTTTCGCGTATGGCCGCAATCGATGCGTCAGGTGAGAGCCCCGGCGCAGTGCGACGACCATATTCTTCGACATAAGCAAGATACTGTAGATCAGATGTAAGACCCTGCGCCTGATAGCGAACAATCATCCGGTCGAGTTCTACACGCGACTTGCTCGAAGGATCGATCCAATTGGCCATCTCACCCCTCCCCAAACACCCGCGCGAAGATCGTGTCGACGTGCTTGAAGTGGTAGCCCTCATCGAACATCGCCTCAAGCTGCGCGTCCGAGAGGCGAGCCTTCACGTCCGCATCCCTCTTGAGGTTAGTGAGGAAATCCTCGCCATGCTCCCAGGTGCGCATCGCGTTGCGCTGCACGAGGGAGTAGCTCTCCTCGCGGCTGGAGCCAGCTTGCGTCAGCGCCAGCAGAACGCGCTGGGAGTTGTGCAGGCCGCCGAGCCGATCAAGGTTTTTGCGCATGTTGGCGGGGTAAATCATCAGCTTGTCGATGACGCCAGTGAGGCGGGTCAGCGCGAAATCGAGCGTGATGGTCGCGTCCGGGCCGATCATGCGCTCAACGGAAGAGTGCGAAATATCCCGCTCATGCCAGAGCGCGACATTCTCCATCGCCGGCAGCGCCATGCCACGCACGAGGCGGGCAAGACCCGTGAGATTTTCCGTGAGCACCGGGTTGCGCTTGTGCGGCATGGCCGACGAGCCCTTCTGGCCCGGCGAGAAAAACTCCTCCGCCTCATAGACCTCAGTGCGCTGGAGATGGCGGATTTCTGTCGCCAGCCGCTCGACGCAGGACGCCACCACGCCGAGCGTCACAAAAAACATCGCGTGACGATCGCGCGGGATCACCTGGGTCGAGACCGGCTCGACCGTGAGGCCCATCTTGTCCGCCACATGCGCTTCAACGCTTGGGTCAATATTGGCGAAGGTGCCGACCGCGCCCGAAATCGCGCAGGTGGCGATTTCCGCCCGTGCAGCCATCAGCCTTGCGCGGCAGCGGTCAAACTCGGCATAGGCTTGCGCGAGCTTGAGCCCGAAAGTCACCGGCTCGGCATGGATGCCATGTGAGCGGCCGATGGTGGGCGTCATCTTGTGCTCGAAGGCGCGGCGCTTGATGGCGGCCAGCAGCGCATCGACATCATTGATGAGAATGTCGGAAGCCCGCGCCAGCTGCACGGCGAGCGTGGTGTCGAGCACATCCGATGAGGTCATGCCCTGATGGACGAAGCGTGCCTCCGGCCCGACGATCTCGGAAAGATGCGTCAGAAACGCGATGACATCGTGCTTGGTGGTGCGCTCAATCTCGTCAATGCGCGCCACATCAAACACGGCATCGCGCGCCTTGGCCCAGATGGTGGCGGCGGCTTCTCTGGGCACCACGCCAAGCTCGGCGAGCTTGTCGGTAGCGTGCGCCTCGATCTCGAACCAGATGCGGAAGCGCGCCTGCGGCTCCCAGATCGCAACCATTTCGGGGCGGGAGTAACGGGGGATCATGTTGGTCTCCAATTGGACGACGCCTTAGCACCGTCATGGTCGGGCTTGTCCCGACCATCCACGTCTTATTCAACCCGGCGGCAAGTCGTGGATGCTCGGGACAAGCCCGAGCATGACGGCAAGGCCGGCAACTAAACCCAATCGCCGCGCGCAGCTTCAGCAGCCTTGCGGATGGCGGCGATGTTGGCGGCATAGGCACCCTCGCCCCCCTTGAAGGTGGCGGAGCCGGCCACCAGCGCGTTGGCGCCGGCCTTGGCGCAAAGCGGCGCGGTCTCAACGGTGACGCCGCCATCGACCTCAAGATCGATGGGGCGCTCGCCAATCAGCGCGCGACAGGCGGAAATGGTGGGCAGCACCGAGCGGATAAAGCTCTGACCGCCAAAACCAGGATTGACGCTCATGACGAGCACCAGATCCACCATGTCGATCAGTGGCTCGATGACGGAAGCTGGTGTGCCGGGGCAGATCACGATACCGCTCTTCTTGCCGAGGCTGCGGATGAGTTGCAGCGTGCGGTGCGCGTGCGGGCCAGCCTCGACATGAAACGAGATCAGGTCCGCGCCCGCCTTGGCGAAAGCCTCGATGAAAGGATCCACCGGCTGGATCATCAGATGCACATCGAAGAACTTTTTCGTGTGCGGACGGATCGCCTTGATCACATCAGGGCCGAACGAGATGTTCGGCACGAAATGCCCGTCCATCACATCGCAATGGATCCAGTCCGCGCCAGCCTCGTCGATGGCGGCAACCTCTTGCCCGAGCCGCGCAAAATCAGCGGCAAGGATCGAGGGCGCGATGCGAATGGGGCGGCGTTTGCTCATGGGGCGCGGGTAGCACCCAAGGGCAGGCGAGGCAACAACAAGCGGCTATTTCTCCCCTCCCGAAATGCGTCTCGCAATCGGCTTGAGCAGCCACGGCATGAGATAGATCGGGAATTGCGCCAGCGCGAAAAACAGGAAGGTTGTGGGCGGCACCCCTGCCCCCAAAGCTGCCACCAGCAGGCCCATATTGCGCTGAGCAGCGCCATAGCCAAGCATGAAGCGATCCGTCGGCTGGGCGAACCGCAGCAGCAGCATGCCGGCCACAAGCCCGACAATCGACAGCGCGAAGGCGCAGGCCAGAAACAGCGCCACCAGCCTCGGGTTGGCAAGCGCGGCAGCGGTCACGCCATCCATCGCCGCAATGGCGAAGACGAAATACATCACCACGCCAAAGCCATCGAGTTCGGCCTTGGCCGCGACAATGCGCTTCTCGCCCAGCAGCCAGCGGAGCGTGAAGGCGACCGCCATGCCGCCGCCGATGAACACCAGCATGCGCAACATCAGCACCGATGCGTCCAGCTCCACGGCCTGCCCCGCCAGCAGATCGACCAGCAGCGGCGCCAGCACCGGGCTCGCGATCGTGATCGAGAGCACACAGGCGATGATCAGTGAAGGCTCGAAGCCGTAGAGAATGGCCACCGCAGGCGAGGACATGATGGGCGGGGCAGCCCCCAGAATGGCGAGGCCCAGCACAAGGCCGGGGTCGATATTCTCCCTCCCGATGATGGCGAGCGCGAGTGCAACGAGAAGCGCCGGAAACAGCACGAGCCAGGCGCATGAGAGCAGAAACCGCGCCGGCCGGCGCAGCAAGCCGCCAATAATCCGCAGATCGGCACGCATGAACACAATGACCGTGAAGCAGAAGATCGTCACCGGCAGAAGCGGGCGCGCCTGAGCTGCAAATTGCGGCAAAGCGAGACCGAAAAAGATCGAGAGGGCAAAACCTTCCGTGCCACGCCGGCCAATGGCAGCCAACGCCGAAGTGAGAAAATGCATATGCCCCGCCTATTCATTCTTCGCATCGCAGGCACGGGTGACACATGGCCAACTCGCGCTATGTTGTCTGCATAGAGTGTTCGAAGGAGATTGGCGATGCAGGTTGATGCGGTGGTGCTCGGCGCGGGCGTCATTGGGGTGAGCGTCGCGTGCCACCTTCAGGCGAAGGGGCGCAACACTGTCCTCATCGACCGGCGTGGACCCGCTGAGGAAACCAGCTATGGCAATGCCGGTCTGATCCAGCGCGAGGGCGTCTATCCTTATGGCTTTCCGCATGATTTCGGCGCGCTGATCCGCTACGCTTGGAACAATACAATTGATGCGCATTATCATCCGCGCGCCGTGTTCAATCTCGCGCCCTTCCTGTGGGAATACTGGTGGCAATCCCGCCCCAAGCGCCATGCCGAGATCGCGAAGCAATACGCGACATTGATCGAGCATTGCGTGAGCGAGCATGATGCGCTGGCAGAGGCCGCCAATGCCACGCAGTTCATCCGCCGCACGGGCTGGCTGAAGGTATTCCGCAGCGCGCAGGAACGTGATGCGCGCCTTGCCGAGGCCGAGCGCTGGAAGCGCGAATACGGCCTGAACCACAAGGCGCTGGATGAGCGCCAACTCGCTGAGGCCGAACCCAACCTTTCGCCGATCATGATCGGCGCGCTGCACTGGACTGACCCGACCGCGGTGAATGATCCGGGCTCACTCATCAAGGCCTATGCCGCGCATTTCGAGAGGCTTGGCGGCAAGATCATCAAGGCTGACGCCCGCACGCTGTCGAAAAATGGCGAGGGTTGGAGCGTTAAGAGCTGGAATGGCGAGATGATTGTTGCGCGCGACGCGGTTGTCGCGCTCGGGCCATGGGCTGGCGAAATCACGCGGCCCTTGGGCTATCGCCTGCCGCTTGCGGTCAAGCGCGGCTACCACATGCATTATGCGGCACGCGATGGCGCGGTGCTCAACCATCCGGTGCTGGACACCGAGCGCGGCTATTTCCTCGCGCCGATGGCCCAGGGCATCCGCCTCACAACCGGCGCGGAGTTTGCGCTACGCGATGCGATCAAGACACCAATCCAGCTTGGCCGGGCGGAGCCGATCGCGCGCGATCTCTTCCCGCTGGGCGAGCGCCTTGATGCAGAGCCATGGCTAGGGAGCCGCCCCTGCACACCAGACATGATGCCGATCATCGGCAAGGCGCCGCGCCACAAGGGGCTTTGGTTCAGCTTCGGCCATGCCCATCATGGGCTGACGCTAGGGCCCGTCACAGGGCGTATCATCGCGGAGATGATCACAGGCGAGACGCCGTTCGTGAACCCGGAGCCGTTCAGGCCGGAAAGGTTCTAGTGGAAGGTTTTGGGAAGAGGTTCAGCCACGCGTCACCCATGCCCAGCCTGCGCCGAGAGCGAGCCCATATCGACACCGAG
>JBOFIL010000562.1:0-1367 GCA_051650165.1 Allobosea sp. | reverse complement strand
ATGCCGCGCGTCAGCGCCGGCGGTTCGCCGCCATCCGCGCCATGTGCGCGGGATTGATCCTCAGTCAGGATATAACTGCGCCGGATGGCCGGCAGGCGGGCGCGGGCATATTCGAGCGGTTGCCGACAACCCTCGGCCGTTCCAGCAGGAAGCGCCTGCAATTGTTTCAGCAAATCGGCGAGTGGCAGCTCTGGGAAATCTTTTGGCAGCCGATTGGCTTTGGAGATCGCACTCGACAGCGCAGCTGCATCGCTTGCAACTTCCGCAAGTTCTTGCGCCAGCGATTCTGGTGGCTGTGAATAGTCAAGCTGCGGCATCAAGCCCCCAAATCATCTGCGCAGACTATCGCTGCGGCAAGTCAGGTGCATTTGCAAGGGCTACAGGCGCGATCATCTTGTGGTGCATGTACTTTGCTGGCTCAACGTCTCAGATGCAATTTCTTCATGCTCTTCAAGCACTGCAAGCCGAAAATACAACCATTGCGTGCTTTTGGTTGTGCGACATTTTGAGCCATATACTCCGCATGGATACGGATGAGATCGAGATCGCGTCACGCATCGAGGCCGCCTATGAGGCGCTGGCTGCCGATGATGTTGATCTGTTTCTCTCGGCCTTTGCGCCAGATGCCCGCTGGCGGTTGCTCGGCCACAATGCCGGCTTGCCTTTCACCGGTAATCACACCGGCCATGACGCCATTCGCCAGATGATCGTGTCGATCTATGAGCTGTTCAAGATGCGTGATTTCTTTGTCGAGGACATCATCGTGCATGGCGAGAGCGCGGCTGTGCGCTGGTCTGCGGTGGCGACCTCGAAGGATACGGCCCGGCAATCGGCTGTCGAGGTGTTCGATCACATCATCATGCGCGAAGGACTGATTGTGTCGCTGACGCAGTTTTTCGATACGGCTGCGGTTGCCGATGTGGCTGGGCGCATGAAGCGCGTGGCGCACGAGGGCTAAGGCCAAAACCGCAAACTGATGCGGCAATGTCGCTCAAGCACAATTAAGGCGATCAACAAGCAAAAACCCCGGCTGTGAGGCCGGGGTTCTGCGTTTCAGGCATCAAATACCTAGTGTAGCTCAGAAGCGGACCAGATCCTTGATGGCGTTTTCGGCATTGGAGGGAACGACGCCGCGGGCGACGAAATCATTCCAATCCTTGTAGCGGCCATTCTTGGCGCGGTTCTCGAGAATGGCCTTGGCGCGGGCCGGGCCGATCTGCGGCAACTTGTCGAGATCAGCCTCGGCGGCTGTGTTGAGGTTGACCTTCTGGCCCTGCGCCTGTGTGGCGGCAGGCGCGGTGCGCGCGGCAGGCTGCGTATTGGCAGGTGTCGCCGGCTGGGTGGTGGCCGGGCGCTGCGGCTGGGCG
>JBOFIL010000561.1:0-2410 GCA_051650165.1 Allobosea sp. | reverse complement strand
TCCCCCGGACGCCCCGGTGGAGGGCTTTCGTCTGTTTGGAAGGCATGGAGAAGCATTGCCATCCCGCAACGGCATAGCCAAGGCTGTGCGCGACATGTGACCACGTGGTCACGAATGCGCGATTTCCGAAGCATTATCCCGCGCCGGCCTCACGCTGAAGCCATCTTGCCCTAAATTTGCCGCTCTGCTCATCGTTGGTTAAAGGTGATTGAACAAGAACAGATCCTGCTGCTCCGAATGTGACGGAGAGTGGGCTTGTTCGCATGTGCATACGGAGATGACTGTGGCTGGGACTGACAAGCTGAACGCGAGCGCAACGGTGCTCACCCGGCGGGCATTGCTTTGCGGCGCTGGTGCCGCGCTGGCCATTGGCTCAAGCGCCGATGCAGTCCTTGCGCAGTCTGGCCAGGCAGAATGGCGCCAGAGCTATGATGCCGGCGCTGCACGCGCGGCCAGCTATCGCTCATCGCACCCGATGCTGGGGCCGGACTCCGCGCTCGCAACAGAACAGGCCATTCAGCAGTATCGCCAGCTTGCCGCACAAGGGGGCTGGTCGCCACTGCGGATCAACGAGCGGCTGCGTCTCGGCGCGCGCGGGCCAGACGTGCAGGCCCTGCGCCAGCGTCTTGCCATCACAGGCGATATTGATCCGGCAATTGGCTCCTCCGCCACATTCGATTCCTACGTGGAAGGCGCAGTGCGCAACTTCCAGAATCGCCATGGCCTCACACCGACGGGCGCAATCAACCGCGGCACGCTGAACGCCCTCAATGTGCCGATCGACATGCGCATCCGCCAGCTTGAGATCAATCTTGTGCGGTTGCGCTCCTATGCCGGCAATCTCGGGCCACGCTATGTGGTCGCAAATATTCCGGCTGCGCTTGTCGAAACGGTCGAGAATGGTCAGGTCGCGACACGCCACGCAGCGGGTGTTGGCAAGATCGACCGGCAATCACCGATCCTGCAGACCAGAATTCCCGATGTGAACTTCAACCCGACATGGACCGTTCCAGCATCGATCATCCGCAAGGATCTGATCCCCAAGATGCAGAAGGAGCCGACCTATCTCACCGAGAACAAGATCAGGATCATCGGCCCTGCCGGCGAGATCGCGCCTGAGCGCGTCAACTGGTTCTCGGATGAGGCCACGCGTTACACATTCCGGCAGGATCCGGGCGGCGAATTCAATTCGCTGGGCTTCGTGCGCATCAACATTCCCTCACCGCACGGCGTCTATATGCATGATACGCCGGCCAAGGGCATCTTTGGCGATGATTATCGCTTTGTCTCGTCAGGCTGCATCCGCGTGCAGAATGTGCGCGACTACATCACCTGGCTGCTGAAGGACACGCCCGGCTGGGATCGCACACGCATCGACGAGGCGCTGCGCTCCGGCCAGCGCATTGATGCAAAAATTCCCCAGCCTGTGCTGACGCTCTGGGTCTATGTCACAGCCTGGGCGACGCCTGATGGCATCACCCAGTTCCGCGATGACATCTACAACAAGGATGGTCTGGGCGGGCAGCCCATGGCGCAGCTTCCCGGCAAGCCGGACGAGAATTGAGCCATCAGGTCTTTGAGCCATCATTCTCGCCTGCTTTCTGGCTTGCTCTCTTGCTGAATCATGGCGGCAGCGTCAGCTTGGGCTGATGCGCCGCCTGCCACCCCGTTTCACCCCTGCCCTGCTCGCATTCGGCCTTGCCCTGCTGAGCCTCGCCGGCTGCGGCAGGGGCGTGGATGCAGATCAGGCGCGTATCTGCCGCACCATTGTTCCCGCGCTCAATCCGGATGCAAAATCCATCCGCGTCGAGAGTGCGATGCCGGGGCACAGGCCCTTCTCGGTTCGGGTCGGCTACAGCGTCACGCAAGCGGACGGATTTGAGCGCAACCGCGCCGCGACTTGCCTGTTTGCCTCCGGCGGGCTCGATAACCGCAAGGGCGAGCTGATCGGCGTGGCCACCGAGACCGGCCCGCTTTCGGATGGTGCCTTCTATTTCCTCAAGCGTTTCTGGCTGGAGGATCGGCGCGAACCACCCATCGATCCAGGCCCGCCGCCCACTGTGCCCAGCTTCCAGCTTTCTCCGGCCAGCGGCTATGCGCTCCAGCAATTCATCGTCGCGCTGCCGATGGCGGCGACTTACGCCCTGCTCGCCGCTGCCTTTGCGCTGATCTATGGCTTGATCGGGCGGATTATCCTTGCCTTTGGCGAGTTCGCGGCGCTGGGCAGCCTTGCCGGCGTGGTGGGCGTTGCTGCCACATTGAGCCTGGCCGTGACCACGCCATTTGCTGCGCTGATGGTGGCTGTCGGTTTTGCACTCTTCGCCTCGGCCCTTCATGGCTATGCGGCGGGGCGTATTGCCATCGGCAAGCTTATGGCGGGCGGCAATGGCCAGCAGGTGCTGATTGGCTC
>JBOFIL010000560.1:0-1887 GCA_051650165.1 Allobosea sp. | reverse complement strand
CCTGAACAAAGCCGTTCGACGTTTTCACTCTCATAACAGGGGGCCATCATGGCCAAGTTCTCAACGCTGGCCTGTGCCGGTATCTGTCTCATCGCGCTGTCCAGCACCCATGTCATGGCGCAGCATAACCACAACACCCATGGCCAGGCAGCGCATACATCCGCGCCGGCATCACCAATCATCAAGGCAGGCAACCTCACCATCGCCGCACCATGGACCAGAGCCACACCGGGCGGCGCGAAGGTGGCTGGCGGCTATATGCGCATCACCAATACCGGCAAGGAGACCGATCGTCTGGTGGGAGGAAGCCTGCCGCAGGCGGGGCGAGTCGAGGTCCATGAAATGGCGACCACCAACAATGTGATGGTGATGCGCCAGCTGGATAAAGGGCTGGAGATCAGGCCCGGCGAGACGGTTGAGCTGAAGCCCGGCGGCTTGCATGTCATGTTCATGGAGTTGAGGGAGCCTGTAAAACAGGGCGCGGCTCTCAAAGGCACGCTGGTGTTCGAAAAGGCCGGCACGGTCGAAGTCGAATATCAGGTCGCGCCCGTAGGTGCGGCCTCACCGGGCGGTAAAGCAGGCAGTGCTGGTCACTCGCATCATTAAAGCCTGCGGCAATCCTGATGGTGACGTGTGCGGCGCTCTCGGCTAGCCTGTGTCTGGCGAAGCTTGTCTTGATCAAGCTTGTCTTGGCCTGAATACACGGCAGCTGGAGAATGCGTGCATGCGTCACCTGATCCTCGTCGCAGCAACCACTCTTGCCCTCTCCGCCAGTATTGCGCAGGCGCAAACTCCGCAGCGCTTTGCCTCGCAGGCTGGGCCGATTGTGGTCGAGCAGGTGGCCAAAGGCCTCGCCAATCCCTGGGGGCTTGCCTTCCTGCCCGATGGGCGGATGTTGGTGACCGAACGCCCCGGTACGTTGCGGCTTGTAACGATGGATGGCGCGATCTCGCGGCCATTGGGCGGTGTGCCGCAGGTCTCCGCGCGCAATCAGGGTGGCCTGCTCGACATCCGGCTTGACCCAGATTTTGCTCGCAACCGCGCGCTCTACATCTGCTTTGCCGAACCGCGCGCCGGCGGCAATGGCACCAGCGTTGCCCGCGCCACGCTCACAGCCAATGCAGATGCACTGAGCGATGTGCGCGTGATCTTCCGGCAGGAACCGACCTATCAGGGCGGGCATCATTTCGGTTGCCGCATCGTGCCAGACCGGACAGGCGCACTCTTCATCACACTTGGCGATCGCTACAATTTGCGCGACGAGGCGCAGAACCCGGCCAATCATCTCGGCAAGATCGTGCGCATCCGCCCCGATGGGGCAATCCCGCCAGACAACCCCGCCCCTTCCGGCCAGCGGCCGGAATGGAAGCCGGAAATCTGGTCGATCGGCCATCGCAATGTGCAGGGCGCGGCGCTCCACCCCGAAACGGGCCAGCTCTGGACCGCCGAACATGGCGCGCGCGGCGGCGATGAGGTCAACACACCGAAAAAGGGCCTCAACTATGGCTGGCCGGTGATCACCTATGGCATTGATTATTCCGGCGTGAAGATCGGCGAAGGCACAGCCAAGGCTGGCATGGAGCAGCCCGTGTTTTACTGGGACCCCTCCATCGCGCCCTCCGGCGCAGCGTTTTACACAGGCGACGCCTTCCCGGCCTGGAAGGGCTCGCTGTTTGTCGGCGCGCTGGCGGGGCAGCGTCTTTCCCGCCTCACCATTCGCGGCGAGGCCGTCTCAGGTGAGGAACAGCTGCTGATGGGGCTGAACAAGCGCATCCGCGATGTGCGGCAAGGGCCTGATGGCTTGCTCTATCTTGTCATCGATGACCCGAACGGCGAGGTTCTGCGGCTGAAGCCCGGGGGATAGCCCTTCTCCCCTTGCGGGAGAAG
>JBOFIL010000559.1:0-1498 GCA_051650165.1 Allobosea sp. | reverse complement strand
CCTTTGTGGCCCAGCCGCCAGATGCGAATGAAGGCGATCAGCGCCAGCAATCCCGCAAGCGCGCACAGCGCCATTGCGGTGCCGACTGTCACGGCCCCGCGCCAATCCTGCGCACCGCCGCGCACGATGAGCACGGCATAACCGGCCACGATCAGCGCCAGAATTGCGATACGGCGGCTCCAGACCGCAAAGCCGGTGACAGGTTCGTCGTAGATGAAGCGCCGCATGGCCCCTGATTGGCCGAGGCTGTGGTTGTTTGCAAGTGCGTGCGCCTCAGCCTGCAGGCCAAGTGTGATTTGCAAATATTTCCCGCAGCGCGGTTTTCTGGATCTTGCCCGTGGCGGTGTGAGGAATTTTCTCCACCAGCACCACATCATCGGGCATCCACCATTTGGCGATCTTGTCCGAGAGAAACTGCCTCATGGCCTGCGCAGTCGGCGTGCAGCCCGGCCTTGGCACAATCACGAGCAGCGGGCGCTCATCCCATTTGGGGTGGGGCAGACCGATCACCGCCGCCTCCATCACATCGGGATGACCCATGGCGAAATTCTCGATGTCGATGGATGAAATCCACTCGCCGCCGGATTTGATCACATCCTTGGCGCGATCGGTGATCTGCATGTAGCCAGACGGATCAAGCGTCGCGACATCGCCCGTGTCGAAGAAACCCTGCTGATCCAGGATGCTGCCAGCCTCATTGCGGAAATAGGCACGCGCCACTGCAGGCCCGCGCACTTTCAGCCGCCCAAAGGTCTCGCCATCCCATGGCCGATCCTGTCCTGCATCGTCCGTGATGCGGAACTCGACAGTGAAGGGCGGCACGCCCTGCTTCATCTTCAGATCGAGCAACGCTTCGCTCTGAAGATGCGCCTTCTCGGGCTTTATGGAGCAGAAGGAGCCAAGCGGGCTCATCTCGGTCATGCCCCAGGCATGCGCGACGGTCACGCCATAATCGCGCTCAAACCTCTCCGTCATGGCGCGCGGGCAGGCCGAGCCGCCAATGATCACGCGCTTGAGCGTTTCGAGCTTCGCGCCGCTTGCCTCCAGATGTTGCAAAAGGCCGAGCCAGACTGTCGGCACAGCCGCCGTGACTGTCACACCCTCATCATTGAGCAATTCCAGCAACGACGGCCCATCGAGTTTTGCGCCGGGCAGCACCAGCGTCGCGCCCGCCATCGGGGCGGAAAAGGCAAAGGACCAGCCATTGGCGTGGAACAGCGGAACCACGGGCATGGCCACATCCATGGCCGAGAAGCCAAGGAAATCCGGCGCGATGCAGGCCATGGAATGCAACACATTCGAGCGGTGCGAATACAGCACGCCCTTGGGATGGCCCGTCGTGCCGGATGTGTAGCAAAGCCCCGCCGCCGTGTTCTCATCGAACGATGCCCAGGCAAAATCACCATCGGCCCCGCTCAGCCATTCCTCATAGGCGATGGCATTGCGCAAGGTGGTCTGAGGCATGTGGTCTGCGTCAGTGAGCACCACGAAGCGCTCG
>JBOFIL010000558.1:0-4036 GCA_051650165.1 Allobosea sp. | reverse complement strand
AAGGACGGCGCAGAGCAGGATGCCTCGCTCGCTGATGAGTGGGGCGCGGCGCTTGCCGAGCAGAATGGCAACTCCGATGACAACATGGCGGCCGAATGGGCCAACATGCTGGACGCATCGGACCCGTTCGGCGAGGGCGACTCTGGCGTTGACCGCCTGCTCAACCAGGACGAAATCGATGCAATGCTCGGCTTCGCCATTGGCGAGGATGGCATGGGCCGGCGCGCCGGCATCCGCGCCATCGTCGATTCCGGCACGGTCTCCTATGAACGCCTGCCCATGCTCGAAATCATTTTCGAGCGCATGGTGCGGCACCTGTCGACCTCGCTGCGCAATTTCTTCTCCGACAACATCGAGGTCACACTCGATTCCATCCGGTCGGTGCGGTTTGGCGATTATGTGAATTCCATCCCGCTGCCCGCCGTGCTGGCGGTGTTCAAGGCTGAAGAATGGGACAATTTCGGGCTGGTCACGGTTGAATCCAGCCTGACTTATTCTGTGCTCGACACGATGCTGGGTGGCAAGCGTGGCGGGCCAGCCGCACGCATTGACGGGCGGCCTTTCACCACCATCGAGATGAACCTGCTGCGCCGCATGATCGAGGTGGTGCTGCTTGATTGCCAGATGGCCTTCGCCCCGCTCTCGCCGGTGACGCTGAAAGTTGACCGGATCGAGTCCAATCCGCGCTTCGCGACCATTTCGCGCCCGGCCAATGCCGCCATCCGGGTTGATTTGCGCTTCGACATGGAAGGGCGCGGCGGGGCGGTGCAGATCCTGCTGCCTTACGCCACCATCGAGCCGATCCGTGAATTGCTGCTCGAAAGCTTCATGGGTGAGAAGCTCGGGCGTGATCCCATCTGGGAAAACCATCTCGCCACCGAAATCTGGCAGGCGCATACGCCCGTGCAGGCGGTGTTGCACGAGACACAGCTGCCGCTGAAGCGCGTGATGCAGCTCCAGATTGGTGACACGCTGGTGTTCGATGTGCGGCCTGACACGCTCGCCGTGCTGCGCTGCGGCGATTTTGATTGCACCGAAGGACGCATCGGCAAGGTGGATGACAAGATCGCCATCCAGATCGTCAATCACCTGCGCCGCTCGAAAACCACCATGTCCGTGTTCGATTCCGCCATCAACGCCCGTGCCGGCGGTTGAGACGGCTTGCGAGGAGCTGCCCATGAGCCCGATGATCTCGTTCGCCGCTGATGTTTTGGTCGGCATCCTGCTGGTTGCCACCATCGCCTCCTCTGTGGTGCTGGCAAAGCGCATCGAACGGCTGAAATCAGACGAGACCGCCATGCGCCAGACCATTCGCGAACTCCTAGGGGCGACCGATGCCGCCGAGCGCGCCATTGCTGGCCTCAAGCTCACCGTGGGCGATAGTGACCGCACATTGGCCGAAAGATTGCGCACCGCAGAGCGCTATGCAGCCGAGCTCACCGCGCAGGTCGAGGCCGGGCAGGGCGTGCTTGATCGCATCAGCCAGATTGTCGAGGCCGCCAACAAGATTGCTGGTGCCGGCGCGCCGCCATCTCCCGCCAACGAAACGGCGACAAAGCTTGCTTCGACCGCCGATATGGCTGGCGCCATCGCGCAGCGCGCCATCACACGCCTTAATGAGCGGGCGGCCTGACGCTCAATGATCGAGAAGCCACGCCTCATTCCAGCAGTCATCCTCGGCGCGATGGGTCTCATCACGCTGAAGGTGATCGGCTGGGTGACCGGGCCATCCCTGCCGCCGCCTTCGCCAGCCATCAGTGAGGCACAGAAGCCGGAATATACTGGCTTTGTGAAGATGATGGCCAAGGCGCGCGCGCCCTATGTCTATGACCCGGAAACCACGGGATCGGTAGGCGACAAGAAAAAGGACGAGAAGAAAGACGCCAAGAAGGATGGCAAGGCAGACGCCAAAAGCGCTGATGCCAAGGATGCGGAGGCGAAACAGGCCGAAGCCAATGAGAAGCCCAATCCTAATGCCCCGCGCGACCGCGCCAACATGATGAACAATGGCGAGCGGCCATTATCGACCTCCGAGCGCGCGCTGCTGGAGCGGCTGGGCGAGCGCCGCGATGAGCTTGAAATGCGCATGCGTGAACTCGAAATGCGCGAGAAATTGCTCGAAACAGTCGAGAAAAAGGTCGAGGGCAAGGCGGGCGAACTCAAGCAGAATGAGGAAAAGCTCGCCGAGGCCAATGAAAAGAAAAACCCCGCCGAGGCGCAGGGGCTGAAGAACCTCGTCGTCATGTATGAAAGCATGAAACCCAAGGATGCCGCGCGCATCTTCGACCGGCTGACTATCGATGTGCTGTTGCCGGTGGTGCAGAAAATGAACCCGCGCAAGATGTCCGAGGTGCTGGCCGCGATGTCGCCGGAAGCTGCCGAGAAGCTTACCGTCGCCATCGCCTCGCGTGCCAGTGGCGGCGCGGAGCCGCGCGCCGTGGCCATGCCTGCCGGCCTGCCAGCGACCGAGCTGCCGGCAATTGCGCCGGGCGCTACGCCGCGGAATTAGCGTATGGTTACCCCTCACCCCAACCCTCTCCCCGCAAGCAGGGAGAGGGAGTAGGGCGCGGCGCTGGAGAGCGTCCCTTCTCCCCGCCCGCGGGGAGAAGGACAGGATGAGGGGCAAGAAAGACAAGCATCCCTGCGAATTAATCGCCCGTTATCCTTGATGGATTAGCTTTTCCAGCTGGGGCCATCCGCCGGCGCGGGGTGGCCGTTGTTGCGTCGCGCCGATGTGAGTGCGGAATTTGCGTGGTTTGCGTTTCAACAGGCAGGGCTTGCTGCGTTTGCGGCTGCTGATGGCGGCCTCAGCGCTGGCGCTAAGTCTTGCCAGTGTGCCTCTGCCAGCGCTTGCCGCCACGGGCGAATTGCGCAGCCAGGAGATGAGCGAAGGCTATGGCCGCATCATCCTGAGCTTCAACACTGCCCCAAAAACCGTCGCACGTGTTTCCAACGGCATCCTGGTTGTCAGTTTTTCGGAAAGCTCCACCGTCAACGTCGAGCGCATCATGCGCGACATGCCGGCCTATGTCTCGATGGCGCGCTCTGATCCGGACGGGCGGGGCCTGCGCTTCGCGCTGACGAGGGGCTACCGCGTCAATGTCACGGAAGCAGGCGAGCAGATTTTCATCGACCTTTTGCCTGAAAGCTGGAAGGGCATGCTGCCTGGCCTGCCCAAGGAGGTGGTGGAGGAGCTCACCCGCCGCGCGCGCATGGCCGAGATCAAGGCCCGCGAGGCTTCCCGCCAGAAAGAGGCGGAAAAGCCCATCGCGCTTGGCATCAAGGCCTCCCAGACCGCAACGCTGACCCGCCTGATCATCGACGCGCCCTCCAGCATGCCGGTGGCGCACCGTGTGGTGGACGGGCAGGCCGAGGTCATCATCGACAGGCATGTGACCCTCGATCCGGCGGCAATAAAACCCTTGCTGCCAGCGGGCGCGCGGATTGTTGCGGCCGACTCAGGCCCGGCTGGCCTGAGGCTTGCGCTGAGCCCACCTGATGGCTGGAGCCTGCGTAGCTTCCGCGAGGACGAGCAGGTCGTCATCGATTTCGTGCAGCCCAAGGCCAAGGCCTCGCCGGAGCAAGAAATTCTTGCCGAAATGGCGAAGGCCCAGCCGACGGCACCTGTAAAGCCACAAGAAAAGTCACAAGAAGCGTCCAGGATGCCTGAAGCGGCAAAGCCGTCGCCAGAGCCGCAGCCAGCAGAGATAAAGCAAACGACACCCGCCACTGTCGCAAGGGTAGCTGAGGCGCAGCGCACCGAGATGGAGCGCATCGAGGCACCGCGCGCTGTCAGCATTGCGGCTCAAAAGACCGATGCCGGCATTCGCATGGACATAGACTTTGCCCGCCAGACAGGCGCAGCAGCCTTTGAGCGCGACGGGCTGGCAACGTTGGTGTTTGACAGCCAGCAGAGCTTCGATCCGGATATGCTCAAGAAGGCGGCAAGCATCATTGGCGCGCGGATCGAGGCAGAGCGGCAAGCGCAGCTGGTTGTTCTCAGGATTGAGGCTGGCGCGCGTCCGCTCGTGCGTCT
>JBOFIL010000557.1:0-2590 GCA_051650165.1 Allobosea sp. | reverse complement strand
CGCGCTGGCAATACTGGCCTGCGGATGTGCACATCATCGGCAAGGACATTGTGCGGTTCCACACGGTCTATTGGCCTGCATTTCTGATGTCGGCTGGTCTGCCGCTTCCAAAGCGCGTCTTTGGCCATGGTTTCCTGCTCAACAAGGGCCTGAAAATGTCGAAGTCCGACGGCAATGTCGTCGATCCCTTCGATCTGGCCGAAGAATATGGCGCGGATCAGCTGCGCTACTTCTTCCTGCGCGAGGTCTCGTTCGGGCAGGATGGCAGCTACAGCCATGAGGCGATCACGGGCCGGATCAACGCCGATCTCGCCAATGACCTCGGCAATCTTGCGCAGCGCTCGCTCTCCATGATCGCCAAGAACTGCGAGGGCAAGGTTCCGGAATGCGGTGTCCTCACAGAGGCAGACAAGGCGATGCTGGCCGAGGCAGATGGGCTGCTTGCCAAGGCGCGCGCTGCCATGGGCGATTTTGCGCTGCATGTGGTGCTGGCCGACATCTGGGCTGTGGTTGCGGAAGCCAACCGCTATTTTGCCGCGCAAGAGCCCTGGCGGCTGACCAAGACAGACCCCGCCCGGCGCGACACGGTGCTTTACGTCACGGCGGAAACCATCCGGCAGATCGCCATTCTGGCGCAACCTGCCATGCCGATCGCCATGGGCAACATGCTTGATCTGCTGGCAATCGACGCAGGTGCGCGCGACTTCTCCGCCTTGGGCGACGCCGGCAGGCTGGTCAGCGGCACGGCGCTGCCCGCACCTGCCCCGGTGTTCCCGCGCTATGTCGAGAAGGAAACCGAAGGGCCGGGCAAGGGGCAGGGGGCCTGAGGCAGCGATGCTGATCGACACGCATTGCCACCTCGATTTCCCGGATTTTGCCGATGATATGGCTGGCGTCATACAGCGCGCCAAGACCGCTGGCGTGACGCGCATGGTGACGATCTCGACGCGGGTCGCGAGGTTCCCCGTTTATGCTGCACTGGCCGAGGCGCATCCTGAAATCTGGTGCACCGTCGGCACGCATCCGCATCAGGCTGGCGAGGAAGATGGCGTTCCCGCCGCAGAGCTGGTGCGCCTGTCCGCGCATCCGCGTTGCGTCGCTATCGGCGAGGCGGGGCTCGATTACCACTACGACAAGGCACCGCGCGATGCGCAGGCGCGCGGGCTTCGTGCCCATATCGCCGCAGCACGCGAGACGCAGCTTCCGTTGATCATCCATGCCCGCGCAGCTGATGAGGACATGGAAGCGATCCTTGTTGATGAAATGGGGAAGGGGGCGTTCAGCGCCATCCTGCATTGCTTTTCGTCTGGGAGGCGGCTGGCGGAGGTAGGTGTAGAGCTTGGCATGTATGTCTCGCTCTCCGGCATCCTCACCTTCAAGGCTTCTGAAGAGCTGCGCCAGATTGCCCGTGATGTGCCGCTGGATCGATTGCTGATCGAAACCGATGCGCCATATCTCGCCCCTGTGCCATATCGAGGCAAGCGCAATGAACCATCCTATGTTGCTGAAACCGCGAAGGTTTTAGCCGAAGTGAAGGGCGTTTCCCTTGCCGAGATTTCCGCGGTCACCAGCGCCAATGCCCGGCGCTGCTACTGGAAAATGGACCATGCGGCGCCGGTGATCGTGACGGCAGAAGACTCCCGCATGAGCGCGGCGATTTAAAGCCTTATGACAGGCAAGCTCGTTCTCACAATTCTCGGTTGCGGTTCGTCCGGCGGAGTGCCGAGGCCTGGCTCGGGCTGGGGCGCGTGCGATCCCGCAAATCCCAAAAACCGCCGCCGTCGATGTTCATTGCTTGTGCAGCGCATCGAAGACGACAAGGCGACAAGCGTGCTGATAGACACATCGCCAGATTTGCGCGAGCAATTGCTGGATGCCGATGTGCGCCATCTTGATGCTGTGGTTTTCACGCATGACCATGCCGATCACACCCATGGCATCGATGACTTGCGCCCGCTCGTCATCCATATGCGCCGCGTCATCGATATTCATGCCGATGAGCGCACAGCCACGACGCTGAACGAGCGCTTTGGCTATATTTTCGATACGCCTGAGGGTTCAGACTATCCGCCAATCGCGCGGCTCTGGCGCTTGAGCGACGGCGAGACCGTGACGATTCAAGGCGCTGGCGGCGGCATTCCTGTGCTGCCCATCAGGGTTCAGCATGGGCAGAACTACACTGCGCTGGGCTTTCGGTTTGGAAAGGCAGCTTATCTGCCCGATGTCAGCGCATTGCCGGATGCCGCGATGGCAGCGCTTGCCGAGCTCGATCTGCTGATCCTCGACGCGCTGCGCATCACGCGCCATCCGACACATTTCTCGCTGGCGGAGTCACTGACAGCGATCGATACCCTAAAGCCAAAGCGTGCGGTGCTCACAAATCTCCATACTGATCTTGATTATCAGCGCCTGATCAATGAGTTGCCGCAATATGTTGAACCAGCATTCGATGGCTTACGGCTTGAGATGCCTATTTGAGTTCTATGTCCATCTATCTATTTTAGTTCCATAATATGTCTTATGCGAAAATTAGATTGCTTGTTGGGCGCAGGTTCACTGGTGCATGATCGCCCTGACGTCACGTGTAATC
>JBOFIL010000556.1:0-2919 GCA_051650165.1 Allobosea sp. | reverse complement strand
GGATGTCGGCGGTGTGGCTGTCGGCGGGGGCGCGCCCATCGTGGTGCAATCCATGACCAACACCGATACGGCGGATATCGAGGCCACCGTCGCGCAGGTGGCGGCGCTGGCGCGCGCCGGCTCGGAACTGGTGCGCATCACGGTGGACCGGGACGAGGCCGCCGCCGCCGTGCCGCATATCCGCGAGCGGCTGGAAAAGCGCGGCACCTTCGTGCCTTTGATCGGCGATTTTCATTATATTGGCCACAAGCTCCTCAACGATCATCCCGCCTGTGCAGAGGCTCTGGCGAAATACCGCATCAACCCCGGCAATGTTGGCTTCAAGGACAAGAAGGACCGCCAGTTCAGCCAGATTGTCGAATTGGCCATCCGCCACGACAAGGCGGTGCGCATCGGCGCGAACTGGGGTTCGCTCGATCAGGAACTGCTCACGGCGCTGATGGACATGAATGCCGCCAGCTCACACCCGCTCGATGCGAGAGCCGTGACGCGTGAGGCCATGGTGCGCTCGGCGCTTCTATCCGCTGCGCGCGCCGAGGAGATCGGCCTCAATCGTAACCGCATCATTCTCTCGGCCAAGGTGTCTGCGGTGCAAGATCTCGTGGGCATTTACCGGGCACTGGCACAGCGCGCGGATTATGCGCTGCATCTTGGCCTCACCGAAGCCGGGATGGGCTCCAAGGGCATTGTCGCTTCGTCTGCTGCGCTGGGCATGCTGCTGCAAGAGGGCATTGGCGACACGGTCCGCTTCTCATTGACGCCGGAGCCGGGCGGGGACAGGCGGCTGGAGGTCAAGGCTGCGCAGGAACTCCTGCAAACCATGGGCTTTCGCGCCTTCGCGCCGCAGGTGGCGGCTTGCCCCGGTTGCGGGCGCACCACCTCGACGGTGTTTCAGGAGCTTGCCCGCGACATCGAGACATGGATCGCGGCTTCCATGCCGGAATGGAAGGGCCGCTATGCGGGCGTTGAAGGGCTCAACGTCGCGGTGATGGGCTGCATCGTCAACGGGCCGGGCGAATCGAAACATGCCGATATCGGCATTTCCCTGCCGGGAACCGGCGAAACCCCGACGGCGCCTGTGTTTGTTGATGGCAAAAAGGTCGCGACCTTGCGGGGCGCTGGCATTGCCGATGAATTCAAGGCCATGGTGCAGGATTATGTCGAGCGCCGCTTCAATCCGGAGCGGCAGGCGGAAACGGCTTGAGTCCTGCCTGAGGCCCAAACAGCAAAGGGTTTCTCGCAGACGCGAGATGTGTTAGCAGCGCACGCCTTGCCGGTGCATGAGTTCTCTGCTCAAACGGCTGGTGCCACGGAGTTCAAACATGGGTTCTGATACCCACGGCCAAGCCAATAGCGGCGCGGATAATACCGCTGCGAGCAAATCTGGCTCAAATCCTGAGCTTCATGCCCATGCTGATCCGGCCACGGCTCATGCTCATGCCAGCCAAAGCCATCATGGACACAAAGCCACGGGCTACTGGGCGCTGGCTCTCGGCGCGCTGGGTGTTGTCTATGGCGACATAGGCACCAGCCCGCTCTATGCGTTGCGCGAGACCATCAATGCCGCAATGAGCGGCCATATTGGTGGGCATGGCTCCGCAGCAGCCGTGGTGCGTGAGGTGCCACGCGATATCGTCATTGGTGTGCTATCGCTCATCCTCTGGGCGCTTTTGCTGGTTGTGACGATCAAATACGTCGTCATTCTGCTACGCGCCGATAATAATGGCGAAGGTGGCACGCTGACGCTGGTCGCGCTGGCCCAGCGCGCGCTAGGCGGCCAGCGCTGGAGCATTCTCTTTCTAGGCATGGCGGGTGCGGCGCTGTTCTATGGCGATGCCGTGATCACGCCGGCCATATCCGTGCTCTCGGCTGTTGAGGGGCTCAAGCTCGTCACGCCGGCTTTCGAGCCCTATGTCGTCTGGATTGCGTCCGTGATCCTGCTGGGGCTCTTCCTGGTGCAAAGCCATGGCACAGCCAAGGTCGCATCGTTCTTTGGGCCCGTGATGATGGTATGGTTTGCCGTCCTGACCGGGCTTGGCCTCTATCACATCTCTGATGACTGGGGCGTGCTGTCCTCGGTCAATCCGTGGTGGGGGGTGATGTTCTTTGTCAATCATCCCGGTGTGTCGCTGGCAGTGCTCGGCACGGTATGCCTCGCGGTGACCGGCGCTGAGGCGCTATATGCCGATATGGGCCATTTCGGGCGCGGGCCCATTCGCGGTGCGTGGATTTTCATGGTCTTCCCGGCGCTATGGATAAATTATCTGGGCCAGGGTGCGCTGATCCTCCATGACCCCACCACCATGGATAATCCGTTCTACAAGCTGGCGCCGGAGCCTCTGCTTCTGCCGCTGGTGCTGCTGGCCACCCTCGCCACCATCATTGCCAGCCAGGCGGTGATCACCGGTGCATTCTCGCTGACGCGCCAGGCCATCCAGCTCGGGTTGCTGCCGCGCCTTGAAATCCGCCACACCTCCGAGACCACATCGGGGCAGATTTATATTCCGCGCATCAACACCATTCTGCTGATTATCGTGTTGGCGCTGGTGTGGAGCTTCCGCACATCATCAAGCCTTGCCAGCGCCTATGGCATCTCTGTGTTTGGCGCGATGACGGTGGATGCGATCCTCGCCATCATCGTGATCTGGAAAGGCTGGCGCTGGAGCCTCACGGCAGCTGTGGCGCTGATGCTGCCCTTTCTCATCATCGATGTCGCCTTCTTCTCAGCCAACATGCTGAAACTGTTCCATGGCGGCTATGTGCCGGTGCTGCTGGCTTTCGCCATCATTCTTCTGATGTGGACCTGGGTGCGTGGTTCGCGCATCCTCTTTGCCAAGACGCGCAAGGCCGATGTGCCGCTGCGCGAGCTGGTCGAGATCCTCGCCAAGAGCCCGCCGCACAAGGTCAAGGGCACGGCTG
>JBOFIL010000555.1:0-3454 GCA_051650165.1 Allobosea sp. | reverse complement strand
CGCGCGTCCACAATGTCACCTTGCGGCCAGCACGGGCGGCAGCATTGGCAAGGGCCGTGCCCCATGCGCCAGCGCCAAGCACGCCGATATGCAAAAACCCAGCGTGGGAAAAACCGCTCATGTCGCCAGCACATCCGCTGCGACATCACGAATATTGGCAGGCGCTGAACGCCGGAGTTCCTCCAGCGGCCAGCGCGGACGTGCCGGCGCATCCATGCCATCGCTCAAACCAAGACGGAGCCGCTCGATGCCCGCCCAGGCGATCATCGCGCCATTGTCGCCGCACAGCGCGATGGGCGGCGCGATCATGCGCAGGCCCACCTGTGTCGCGAGGCGGGCCAACCCGCGCCGGATCGGTTGGTTAGCCGCAACTCCGCCCGCCACCACCAGCGCGGTTGGCTTCATGCCCGAGCCCCCCATGGCGCGCAGGCCGGCGCGGGTGCGGTCCACGATCACATCGACCACAGCCGTCTGGAAGGAGGCGCAGATGTCGGCCACGTCTTTCTCGGACAGCGGCGCAACACGCTCCGCTGCCAGCCGCACGGCGGTCTTGAGCCCAGAGAGCGAGAAATCCGCCCCGGGACGGCCAGAAAGCGGGCGTGGCAGATCGAAACGCTCGGGGTTGCCGCCTTCGGCCATGCGCTCGACCGATGGCCCGCCGGGGTAGGGCAGGCTCAGCATCTTGGCGACCTTGTCAAAGGCCTCGCCGACAGCATCGTCGATGGTGGTGCCAAAGCGCACATAATCGCCGACGCCGCGCACACCGAGCAGCTGTGTGTGGCCACCCGAAACCAGCAGCAGCAGATATGGAAATGCCACGCCATCGGTGAGCCGTGCCGTCAGCGCATGGGCCTCCAGATGATTGACGGCGATGAAGGGCTTTCCCAGCGCCAGCGCCAGCGCCTTGGCGGTGGTCAGCCCCACCATCACGCCGCCAACAAGGCCGGGGCCAGCGGCAGCTGCCACGCCATCCAGCGCGGAGAGGTCCAGCCCCGCGCGCTTGACCGCGAGCGAGACGATCCGGTCCAGCGCATCGACATGGGCCCGCGCCGCAATCTCCGGCACCACGCCGCCATATTTCGCATGCGCCGCGATCTGGCTGAGGATCTCGTTGGAGAGGATCTCGCCTTTCCCGTCAGCGCGCAGCGCGACAACCGATGCGGCGGTTTCGTCGCAGGTCGTCTCAATGCCGAGAAGGGTCAGCGTCTTGGGGGAGGACGGTGTCATCAAGCGTCAATCTGGACTCGCATTGTGGCGCATCGCTGATTCCAGCTTCACCGCCAGGGCAGGATGATCCTATAAGCGGGCATCGGCGCTTCGCCAACGGCGCAGATGCACACAATCTTGCGGACTGGATGCTGTTAATGGATCGTCTGACTGATGCGCTTCTGACCATTGGCACACGCGGATCGCCGCTGGCGCTGGCGCAGGCGCGCATGACTGCCGAAGGGCTGGCTGGCCATTGGGCTCCCGCGAAGGCAAGCGGCGGCGATGGCATCGCCATCACCATCATCAAGACCTCCGGCGACAGAATCCAGGATCGCGCTCTCTCGGAGGCTGGTGGCAAAGGGCTTTTCACCAAGGAGATCGACGAGGCGCAGCTTGCTGGCGAGATCGATCTGGCTGTGCATTCCGCCAAGGACTTGCCGACAGAGCTGCCGGAGGGGCTCGTGATTGCCGGCTATCTGCCACGTGAGGATGTGCGCGATGCGCTGATCACACGCCATGAGGGCGCATTGGCCGGTCTGCCACACGCCGCGCGGATTGGCTCGGCCTCGCTGCGCCGTCGGGCACAGCTCCTGCGGCTCAGGCCTGACCTTGTGCCGGAGCTGCTGCGCGGCAATGTCGCCACACGCATCTCCCGTGTGCGAGAGGGTGCGCTCGACGCCACATTGTTGGCGGTGGCCGGGCTGAAGCGATTGGGGCTGGCGCATGAGGTCTATGCCACGCTCGATCTGGAGGCGTTTCTGCCAGCCGTTGGCCAGGGCGCAATCGCGCTGGTGACGCGGGCGGATGATGCGCGCGCGATGGAAGCCGTGAACCATATCACTTGCGCGGTGACAGGCCATGCGCTTGCAGCAGAGCGTGCCTTTCTTGGTGTGCTGGATGGCTCCTGCCGCACGCCGATTGCTGGCCATGCATGGATCGAGAATGGTGTGCTGCATCTGAAGGGCGAGGTGCTGACGCCGGATGGCAAGGCATTTGTGGCCGGGACAAGGCATGGGCCACTCGTCGATGCCACACGCATGGGGCGTGATCTTGGCCATGAGCTGAAAGCCATCGCCCCTGCTGGAGCCTTGGGATGAGCGGCGTGGCTGAAAAGGACGCAGTGCAAGACATGGCCGTGCTGGTGTTGCGGCCAGAGCCGGATGCGACACGCACGGCGCAAAAGCTGGCGAAGCGTGGCTGGCGGCCCATTATCGCGCCGCTGTTCGTGGTGGCTGATACAGGAGAAAGCCTGCCACATGGCCCATTTGATGCGCTGGTTGTCACCAGCGCGCATGGCGCAGCGCGGCTGGGCTCTGCGGATTTTGCATCGCTCAAGCGTCTGCCAGTTTTTGCCGTTGGCGCGCAGACGGCAAGAGTGGCTGCTGAGCTGGGCTTCAAGGAAATCCGTATCGCCGATGGTGATCGGCATTCGCTGGTAGAGCTGATCGTTGCCAGCTTGCCGCCTGATGCGCGGCTTTTGGCAGCGCTTGGGCGCGACCGGCATGAGGACTGGATCAATGATCTGAAACGGCGCGGTCATGATGTCGCGCTCTGGACAGCCTATGAGGCGAAAACTGTCACGCAATTGCCGGAAGCTGCCGCCTCGGCGCTGAAAGAGGAGGCACACCTCGCCGCCTTGCATTTCTCGCAGCGCGGGGCCGAAACCTTTCTCGCGCTTGCAGATGAAGCGGGCCTTGGCGAGCAGGCACGTGCCACGCGAAATATTGCCATGTCGGCGGAGGTTGCAGCCTCGCTGGTGGCGGCTGGAGTCATACGGCTTGGCGTGGCGCATGAGCCAACATTGCCCGCGATGCTTGATGCGCTTGCAGATATGCCCATCATCATCGAGAGGGCTGGCGCAGATGATCAGGATGTCGCAAAGATCAGCCAGAACAATGGCGGGCCGGGCAGCATAACGGCAAAGGGTGAGCGCGTGGCAGGCAAAAATTTGGCAGGCAAGAGCAAGCAGAAACCGGCTGCCGAGCAGTCTGAAGTGCAATCAGGCTTTGGCGGACAGATAAGCCAGGTTGAGTCAGCAGCCGTGATTGCTGAGCCGGTTGAGGCTACCGCGTCTTTGACGCCAGAAACGGTGATTGATGAGCCTGCCGCCCTCTCGCCGCCGCTGGAGCGTCGGTCCGGTCCGGGCTGGGGCGGGTTGATGGCCGTGGGTGTCATTGCCGGCGCTCTGGGCGGCATGCTTGGGCATGGTGGGTTTTCCGAGGTGCAGAAATATTTCGGCGGCTCC
>JBOFIL010000554.1:0-4148 GCA_051650165.1 Allobosea sp. | reverse complement strand
ACTTACTTGCGGCTTGGCGTTGATGGCGATGGCGATGGCCGGCGCGATTTGGTCGATTCCATCCCGGATGCGTTGCATTCCACCGCGAATTTCATGGCCAATGCAGGCTGGCAGACAGGCGTTGCCTGGGGGTATGAGGTCAAGGTGCCGGCGGGGTATTCTGGCCCTGTAGGCCGCACGGCGCGCGCGCCTGCCGCCACTTGGGCTTCGCGTGGCATTACGCGCCTCGATGGCTCTGCCCCCACAGGTGGCAATGCCGGCCTCGTTTATCCCGCGCGTGGCGGCCCCGGCTTCATCGTCTTCAAGAACTATGACGCTGCCTTTTCGTACAACGGCGCGGACAGCTATGCGCTGGCCATCTCGCTGTTGTCTGATCGTCTGCGCGGTCGCCCCGGCGTGCAACAGGCCTGGCCCACAGATGATCCGCCGCTATCACGCGAGCAACGCCGGCAATTGCAGCGCCTGTTGATCGGGCGCGGCTATGATGTCGGCGAGCCTGACGGCGCAGTGGGTGCCAAGACGCGCGCTGCCATTCGTGCGGTGGAGCAGCAGCTGGGGCTATCGCCAACGGGGCGCGCCGGCGGCAAGGTTCTGAAAGCACTGGGCGGCTGATGTCCATGCGCCGCCGCCTGATCTCAACAGGGTCTCCCTTCGAGAAAGCTTATGGCTATTCGCGGGCTGTGGTGGATGGCGACTTTGTGTTTGTTTCCGGCACGACGGGCTATGACTATGCCACCATGGCGATGCCGGACGATGCGGGTGAGCAGGCACGCAACATTTTCGCCACCATCGAGAAGGTGCTGGCGGAGGCAGGTTTCAGCCTCAAGGATGTGGTGCGGGCGCAATATTTCGTCACGGACCGGGCCTATTGCGAGCCTGTGCTGGCGGTATGTGGCGAGTTCTTCGCAGGAGTGCGCCCCGCTGCTGGCATCTATGTCGTCTCTGGCTTTTTGAAGCCGGAGATGAAGGTCGAGATCGAGATCACCGCGCGCCGCGTTGCGTGACCAGAATAAACATCCTTACAGCTTGATGTAGATATAGCCCTTCTGGGTCAGCGCCGCGATCTCGGCCAATGAGTATGGCACCATATCCTCGCGCCTGAAGCCCAGAAACTCACGCTGCGGGTCGATGTCATGCGTGATAACGGTGTTCTGGCACACAATGAACCTGACCCCGCGGGATCGCAGCAGCGTGATCTCACGCCCAAGCTCGGGGTTGTTTCTGGCGCGCGTGAGAAGGCTAATGCCTTCGCCCTGCAGCAGCACGCGCACTTCGATAAACCCATCACTCACTGTCGCCATGTGGTTGCTAATCTGCGTCAGCGCAGCGCGATATGCACCATCACGGAAGCCGCCGCGCTGCGTGAGGTGATAGACCACCTTCTGCTCGTCATAGGGTTGGAACACCATAGCCTTGATGTCTGATGGCGTGCCCAGATGCGGCGGGCGGTAAAGCGTCCATGCCTGTGATGCGCCCAGCGCGCCTGTCAGGCCCACGACACCCAGCACGATCCATGTTCGATAGTGCATACTGGCACTCCTTTCGCATCAATCAGAGACAGTCTGTGCCGTTTCATGGCAGCACGCCAACTTGTTGGAGCTACCAGCGCAATCGCCGGGCCAGGACGCGCATGCGCGCAGCTCATGATTGCCGCCTTGCGCTGAAGGTTCTGGCCGCATAGAGCACGCCATCAGAATTTGTGAACACGGAAGATCCGATATGGCGACCTGCAAACTGCTGCTCCTGCCCGGTGATGGCATTGGCCCCGAAGTCACCAAGGAAGTGGAGAGCATCCTTGGCTTTCTGACCAGCCAAGGCGTCGCGCAGTTCGAGACCGAGCGCGATCTGGTTGGCGGCGCAGCGTTCGATGCGCATGGCGTCGCGATCTCGGAGGGCGCCATGAAGCTGGCGCAAGCCGCCGATGCCGTGCTCTTTGGCGCTGTCGGTGGGCCGAAATGGGCGGATGTGCCCTATCATGCGCGGCCAGAAGCTGGCCTTCTGCGCCTGCGCAAGGATCTCGGGTTGTTCGCAAACCTGCGCCCGGCGATCTGCTACCCGGCTCTTGCTGATGCCTCATCACTCAAGCGCGAGGTGGTCGAAGGCCTCGACATCATGATCGTGCGTGAACTCACAGGCGGCGTCTATTTCGGCGAACCCAAGGAAATCGTCACGCTCGAAAATGGCGAGAAGCGCGCCGTCGATACGCAAGTTTACACCACGCACGAGATCGACCGCATTTCCCGCGTGGCGTTTGAGCTGGCGGCCAAGCGCCGCAAGAAGGTCTCATCTGCTGAAAAGCACAATGTCATGCGCTCCGGCGTGTTGTGGAAAGAGGTCGTCGGCCAGGTCGCCAGGGATTACCCGGGCATCGAGCTGGAGCATGTGCTCGCGGATAATTGCGCCATGCAGCTGGTGCGCTGGCCCAAGCAATATGACGTGCTCGTCACCGATAATCTCTTTGGCGACGTGCTCTCGGATATTGCGGCGATGCTCACAGGCTCGCTCGGCATGCTGCCTTCCGCCTCGCTTGGCGCGGAAGATGCCACAACTGGCAAGCGCAAGGCGCTCTATGAGCCGGTGCATGGCTCCGCCCCTGATATTGCCGGCAAGGGCCTTGCCAACCCGATTGCGATGATCGGCTCGCTCGCCATGTGCCTGCGCTATTCCTTTGGCTTTGGCGAAGCCGCTGACCATGTTGAGGGCGCGATTGCCGATGTGCTGGCTGATGGCACCCGCACCAAGGACATCGCCGGCCCAGGCGTGAATACGGTTGGCACCAGCGAGATGGGCGCAGCCATTCTCAAGGCGCTTCAAAAACGCATGTGACCCAAAACAGCATGTGGACGCTCAGCCTCTCAGGAATTCTACCACCGCGTGGGTGAATTCCTCAGGCCGCTCGATGTTCGAGAGGTGCGCGGCGTCGAGCGAAACAAGTTGCGATCCCTTGATGCGCTCATGAATATCCTTGCCGGCTGTCCATGACGTTGCGTGGTCGTGCAGGCCAGCAATAACCAATGTCGGCAAGACAATGCCACGGATAGCCTCGCGCTGATCCATGTCACGGATGGCGGCGCAGCAACCGGCATAGCCAAGCGCGGGCGTCGCCTCGATCATGTGGCTGACCAGCGGGATCATCGGCGAGGCCGTTTCCAAAAAGCGTTTGGTGAACCAGCGCTCCAGCGTCGCCTGCACGATTGCAGCCATGCCTTTTTCGCGCACGGTCCTGATGCGTCCATTCCACAGGTCAGGCGGCCCCATGACCGCTGCCGTGTTGGCAAGCACAATGCGGTTGAACCGCTCAGGGTGATGGCTTGCAACCCACATGCCGGTCATGCCGCCCTTCGAGAGCCCCAGCCAATGCGCCTTCTCGATGCCATGCGCATCCATGAGCGCAATCGCATCGCGCCCCAATTCCGCGATGGAGTAGGGCCGATCAGGCGCGACTGACTGGCCATGGCCGCGCGCATCATAACGCAGCACGCGAAAATGGCGCGAGAAATCCGCCATTTGCGGCCGCCACATCTCCATGTTGGTGCCGAGCGAATTGGAGATCACCAGCCAGGGCAGCCCCTCCTTGCCATCGATTTGTGTATGGAACTCTTCGCGGTTGATCGTGGTCGTCGGCATTAGCTTTGTCCTGCTGTGATATGTTTAGCCGCCTGCCAATGCGCTTCCATCTCGCTGAGCGTGGCTGCGCCAGCGGTCTTGCCCTCGTTCGCGAGCGCTTGTTCGACATGATGAAACCGCTGCTCGAATTTGGCATTGGCTGCGGCAAGCGCGCTTTCCGGGTCCGCGCCGATGTGTCGGGCGAGGTTGGCGATGACGAAGAGCAGATCGCCGATTTCCTCGATAACATGCCGGTTGTCGCCGCTATCGAGCGCCTCGACCACCTCATCCGTTTCCTCGCGGATTTTATCGATCACCTTGCGCGGGTCATTCCAGTCAAAGCCCACAGCGGAGGCCTTTGCCTGCAATTTCCAGGCGCGTGTGAGCGCGGGCAGGGCGGTCGGCACACCGTCCAGTGCCGAGGGGCACGCTTCTGGCTTTGTGTGGCCGGCGGCTTCGCGCGCCGCTTGTTTGCCGGCTTTTTCAGCCACCTTGATCTTGTGCCAGAGGCCCTTCACCTCAGCCGGCGTCATGGCAGAGAT
>JBOFIL010000553.1:0-7052 GCA_051650165.1 Allobosea sp. | reverse complement strand
GGCCCGGCTGGTGGTGCCTGAAGGCGTTGATGCAGCTGAAATCCGCGCCATCGCCGATGCCGTGGCGCTGGGGCGCGATCTCATCAACACACCGGCCAATGATATGGGGCCTGCTGAGATTGAGGCCACCATTTATGCGCTGGCCAAGACACATGGCGCATCTGTCACCAGCATTGTTGGCGACGATCTGCTGGCGCAGAATTTCCCGCTTATCCATGCCGTTGGCCGCGCCTCGGCCCAGGCGCCGCGCCTTGTTGATCTGACATGGGGCAATGCTGACCACCCGCGCGTGACCCTCATCGGCAAGGGCGTGGCCTTCGATACGGGCGGGCTCGATCTCAAGCCAAGCGCCGCCATGCTCTTGATGAAGAAGGATATGGGCGGGGCCGCCAGCGCCATTGCCGCAGCCGCCATGATCATGGCAGCCAAGCTTCCCGTCAGGCTGCGCCTGCTGGTTCCGACCGTGGAAAATAGCGTCTCCGCCAATGCCTTTCGTCCCTCCGATGTGCTGCCAAGCCGCAAGGGGCTCAGCGTCGAGATCGGCAATACCGATGCCGAAGGGCGTCTGATCCTCGCCGATGCGCTGGCGCTGGCGGATGAAGAGACGCCAGAGCTGATGATCGATTTCGCCACGCTCACCGGGGCTGCCCGCACGGCGCTGGGGCCTGATCTGCCGCCGCTCTACACCCATGACGAGCAGCTGGCTGCGGATATGCTGCGCTTGGGGCGCGAGGTGAATGATCCGGTCTGGCGGCTGCCGCTCTGGGCACCCTATGATGCCATGCTGGATTCGAAAGTGGCTGACCTCAACAACACGGGTGCCAGCCCCTTTGCCGGCTCCATCACGGCGGCTTTGTTCCTCGCCCGCTTTGTCGAGAAGGCGAAAGCCCACGCCCATCTCGACATTTATGGCTGGGTGCCATCCGCAAAGCCTGGCCGCAGCGAGGGCGGAGAGCCACAGGCCGCGCGCCTCGCCTATGCGCTGATCAAGGCGCGTTATCCACGCTGACCGGCAGGGCTTGCGGGTTTCTTCACATGCTGCATGATACGGAGCCGAAACGATCACGGGTGATCCCGTCCGTGCTCAGTTCCACCCGCTGATGGAGCCTTGCGCCATGCCGATCGAGATCAGGCCCTCACAGGCGCTGCATCTGTGGCGCGATGTCCATCTCGAACTGGTGGTGGATGATCAGCCCGATCTCTCCTCGCGCCAGATTGCTATCCTGCTGACCATCTATCTCGACCTGCCGCCGCACACGGTGCGCGGGCTGGCCAGGAAGCTGCATGTCACCAAGCCGGTCATTACCCGCGCGCTGGATTCCATGGGCAAGCTCGGCCTTGTCGACCGCCGCCGCGACGAAATGGACCGGCGCAATGTGCTGATCCAGCGCACGGTGAAGGGCGCGCTCGCAGTCGAGGCGCTGGGTGATCTTGTCGTCAAACGCCTGAGGGAAGAGCGGATATGAGTTTTGATCGCCGCATCACACCAGCACGGCCAGATCTCGCGCTGGAGAGCATGCGCGGCAAGGCCGAGGCCGTGCGCTTCGTAGCAGGCGTGCCCGCGCGGTTGAGTGTGCCTTCCGCGCCTTTGCGCCGGACGCCCGCGCATGATGGTGCGATCGAGACCGAAGCACTGATGGGCGAAGCGCTGAGCATCATCGAGCGCAAAGATGGCTTCGCCTGGGTGCAACTCGCCGCTGATGGCTATGTCGGTTATCTGGATGAAAACGCTGTGTCGCAAGCCGCGCCTGCGCCCACACACCGTGTCAATGCGCTGCGCACATTCATCTACCCGGCTGCATCGATGAAGCTGCCACCCCTCGCGCATCTCAGCCTTGGAGCTATGCTGTGCGTGCAGCGCGAGGAGGGTGATTTTGCTGAAGTCGCGCTTGATGGCAGCACAGGCCTTGTCTGGCGTGCACATCTGGCGCAGCTCGGGCAATGGGCGGCCAATGCTGTCAGCATTGCCGAGAGCCTGATCGGCGCACCCTATTTGTGGGGCGGCAAGACCAGCCTGGGGCTGGATTGTTCCGGCCTTGTGCAACTCGCCCATGCCCAATGCGGGCGAGGCTTGCCGCGTGACAGTGACATGCAGGAGGCGGGCGTGGGGCAAGCGCTGGCGGTGACGCCAGAACTCTCCGGCCTCATGCGCGGAGACCTGATTTTCTGGAAGGGCCATGTCGGGCTGATGCGTGATGCCACAACCCTCCTGCATGCCAATGGCCATCACATGCTGGTGGTGTCAGAGCCATTGGCCGAGGCCGTGGCGCGCATCGCCGCCAAGGGTGGCGGGCCGGTCACATCAATCAGGCGACCCTGAGCCTCAGAGCGGCGGCGTGCCGTTCGCTGCCAGCACCTCGCCTGCCAGATACAGCGAGCCGCAAATCAGGATACGTGGCGGCTCATGCCAAGTGCGGTCAGCCAGACCCTGCAACGCATCGGCGACGCTGCCTGCCACCTTTGAGGGCAGGCCCAGTGCCGTTGCCGCATTGGCGATCTCCTCTGGGGGGCGGCCTGGCATCAGCCCGGTCACCGGGACCGCGATCAGCTCCTGTGCCAATCCCTTGAAAGGCGTCAGCACGGCTTGAAGATCCTTGGTACCCAGCATCCCGCAGACGAGGATCAGACGCGCGGCCTTGCGATCATGAAGGTCTGCCATCGCCGCCGCCAGCACCTTCGCGCCATCTGCATTGTGCCCGCCATCGAGCCAGAGTTCAGCACCTGGCGGGATCAGAAGGGTGAGGGCACCATGCTTCAGGCGCTGCAGCCGCGCCGGCCAGTCAGCGCCAGCAAGTCCTGCCTCAAAGGTCGCAACCGGCAAGAGCCCATAACCGGCTGCGCGCAGGCCGGCGATGGCAGTTCCCGCATTCTCGACCTGATGGCGGCCAGCAAGGCGCGGCAAGGGCAGGTCCAGCAGGCCCTCAGTGTCCTGGTAAATCAGCCGCCCACCTTCCTCATGCACGGCGAAATCCTGCCCCCCGACCATGATGGAGGCAGCACCAGCCTTTTCGGCAGCCGCGACCAGCACATGGGTGGTTGCGGCGCTCTGGCGGGCGATGATGGCGGGCGAGCCCCTCTTGAAAATACCGGCCTTCTCGGCAGCGATCTTCTCGACGGTGTCTCCCAGGTATTCGGCATGGTCCATCGAGACGGGGGTGATGATGGTTGCCGCCGGGCGCGCGATGACATTGGTGGCGTCCAGCCGCCCGCCAAGCCCCACCTCAAGCAGCAGCACATCTGCCGGTTGTTCGCTGAACAGCACAAACGCCGCCGCCGTCACCAGCTCCCAGAAACTGATTGGAGCATCGCCATTGGCGGCCTCGCAACGCTCGAGCGCATCGAGAAGAAGCTCATCCGAAACAAACTGCCCTCCCCCCGATTCAGCGCTGCGGTTGCCCGGAGGCCTGCCCAACCGGATGCGCTCGTTGAAGCGCACGAGATGGGGCGATGTGTCGACATGCACGCTGAGGCCGCCGGCCTCGAGAATGGCGCGCATGAAGGCAATGGTGGAGCCTTTGCCGTTGGTGCCGGCCACGTGGATCACCGGCGGCAAATGATCGTGCGGGTTGCCGAGCTTTTCTAGCAGAGCAACGATGCGCCCGAGCGATAGATTGATGATCTTCGGATGCAGCGCCTGAAAGCGCGCGATCAGCGCATCGGATGAGGCCACCATCGCGCGGAATTCAGCTCAGGCGGCCAGCGCAGGCTGCTTCATCAGCAGCCGGCCAAGGCGGGCCAGTGTCGCAGGGATTTCATGGCGATGCGTGACCATGTCAACCATACCATGCTCCATCAGATATTCCGATCGCTGGAAGCCATCAGGCAGCTTCTCGCGGATGGTCTGCTCGATCACGCGCGGGCCGGCAAAGCCGATCAGCGCACCGGGCTCGGCGATATGGATGTCGCCCAGCATGGCATAGGAGGCAGTGACGCCGCCTGTGGTCGGATTGGTCAAAACCACAATGTAAGGCAGGCCCGCATCCTTCAGCATCCGGGTCGCGACCGTGGTGCGCGGCAGCTGCATCAGCGAGAGAATGCCCTCCTGCATGCGCGCGCCGCCTGAGGCTGCGAACACCACATAAGGCGTTTTCTTGTCGAGCGCGGTTTCGGCTCCGGCGATGAAGGCTTCGCCCGCCGCCATGCCGAGAGAGCCGCCCATGAAGCCAAAATCCTGCACGGCCAGCGTCATCGGCAGGCCCTGCACACGGCCATAGCCAACCTTGAACGCATCCTGCATGCCGGTCTTGGTGCGGGCGTCTTTCAGGCGATCAATATAGCGCTTTTCGTCGCGGAATTTCAGCGGATCAACCGCGACCTGCGGCAGCGGCACATCAAGCCATTTGCCTTCATCGAAGGTGATGCGCAGGCGATCCTCCGCCGAAACGCGCATGTGGTGGTTCGAGCCGGGAATGACCCAGCTATTCGCCTCCACATCCTTGTGGAACACCATCTGGCCAGTATCCGGGCATTTGATCCAGAGGTTCTCGGGCGTCTCGCGCTTGAACAGCGTCTTGATCTTCGGGCGGACAACATCGGAAATCCAGTTCATCGCTTGGTCCCTCAGGCTTCAGGCAGCGCTTGTCTTGGTGCTTGCTTTTGCGGCACGAATGCCGCCCGCCAGTTCCGCCACCAGATCCGTGACAGCCGAAACAGTCTTGTTTGTGGCGTTGCCATCTGCATCAAGCGAAAGCCTGACGCGCTCGACCAGGGCCGAGCCGACCACCACACCATCGGCATATGCGGCAATTTGAGCAGCATCTTTCGCGGTCTTCACACCAAACCCCACAGCAACAGGCAGCGGCGTATGTGCCTTGATGCGCGTCACGGCAGCCCCAACCGCGCTGTAATCGGCAATCGCTCCGCCGGTGATGCCCGTCATCGACACATAATAGACAAAGCCCGATGTGTTCGCGAGCACGGTGGGCAAGCGCTTGTCATTGGTTGTGGGCGTCGCCAGCCGGATGAAATTCACGCCGGCCTCAAGCGCCGGCAGGCAAAGCTCCGCATCTTCTTCGGGCGGCAGATCGACCACGATCAACCCATCCACGCCGGCGGCCTTCGCATCCTTGAGGAAGCGCGCGACGCCGTAAACATAGATCGGGTTGTAGTAGCCCATCAGCACGATGGGTGTCGCATCATCGACTTTGCGAAACTGCGCCACCATGGCGAGCGTCTTCTTTAACGTCTGCCCCGCCTTCAGCGCACGCTGGCCGGCAAGCTGCACGGGAATGCCATCCGCCATCGGATCGGTGAAGGGCACGCCAAGCTCGATGATGTCTGCGCCCGCGGCAGGCAGCGCATGAAGGATGGCGCTGGAGGTGGCCAGATCGGGATCGCCCGCAGTGACGAAGGCCACCAGCGCAGCGCGGCCCTGAAGCTTGCAGGCGGCAAAACGGGCGGGAATGCGGGAAGAAGTGAGGGGAGTGTTTGTCATAACCGATTCAGGTTGGGCTGATGTGTGTGCCCGCGCCGGTTAGCATGGGTGGGGGCGCGTGACGAGTCTGGACAAGCGGCCCTAAGCGCCCCAATCAAGGGTTTCACATTTTGTGGGGGCCGCAAGTGCAGGCGCTTTTCATCGGCCAGACCTATATCGACGTCACCATGCTCACCGATGCGGTGCCAAGCGGCGACGACAAGGCGGTTGCAAAGGACTATGCCGTTTCCTTCGGCGGCAATGCCGTCACTGCGGCGTTCGCCTGCGCCAAGCTTGGCATCGTGCCGGATCTGCTGTGCTCTGCTGCCAATGACTGGCTGGGCCGCATGTTCATGGACATGGCGGCGCGCTACGACCTGACCATTCACCCGCGCCATGTGAAGCGTTCCTCGCTCTCCTTCGTGCTGCCCAACAATGGCAAGCGCGCGATCTTGCGCGCCCGCGATGATGCCTATCTGCACCCGTTCCCGCAGCTCAATCTCACTGGCTGCCGTGGGCTGCATCTTGATGGCCATCAGGGCGATGCAGCCATTGCTTACGCCAAATCCTGCCGCGAGGCCGGCATCCTGACCTCGCTGGATGGCGGGGCGCTGCGTGACAACACGCTGGAGCTGCTGGAGTTCATCGATGTTGCCGTGGTGGCCGAGCGCCTGTGCGAGCAGATGGAATTGCCTCCCGCCGCGATGGTCGCCTATCTGCATTCGCGCGGCTGCAAGGTCTCGGCGGTGACGCTCGGCGAGCGTGGCACGATCTGGATGGCGCGAGATGGCATCGAGCGCACGTTGCCTGCCTTGCCGGTGCCAGGTTCACGCATCATCGACACCAATGGCGCGGGCGATGTGTTCCATGGGGCCTATATGCATGCCGCGCTGAGCGATGCAGGCTTCGATGACCCCGCGGAGCGCTTTTCGCCGGCAAGCTGGGAGAAGCATTTCCGCTTCGCCAGAGCCGCTTCCGCCCATGCCATTCAGCATCTGGGCAATGAGGCCAAGCTGCCGACGCTCGACGATGTGGCGACAGCGCGGGCGGAGTTTGAGAGAGGCTAACCCCTCACATCCCGCCCAGATGCTCGGCCACGGTGAAGATGTCCTTGTCGCCGCGGCCGCACAAATTCATCACCATCAGGTGGTCTTTCGGCTTGGTCGGGGCGATCTTGATCACCTGCGCCAGAGCGTGGGCTGGCTCCAGCGCCGGGATAATGCCCTCCAGCTTCGAGCACATCTGGAAGGCCTCCAGCGCCTCGGTGTCGGTGGCAGAGATGTAATTCACGCGGCCCGCATCATGCAGCCAGGAATGCTCAGGGCCGATGCCGGGATAATCAAGCCCAGCGGAAATGGAATGCGCATCGGCGATCTGCCCGTCATCATCCATCAACAGATACGTGCGGTTGCCATGCAGCACGCCGGGCTTGCCGCCGGTCAGAGAGGCGGCATGCAGGCCCGATGACAGGCCATGGCCGGATGCCTCGACGCCATAAATCTCGACGCTTGGCTCATCGAGAAACTCGTGGAACAGGCCGATGGCGTTGGAGCCGCCGCCAATCGCTGCGATCAGCGAATCCGGCAGGCGCCCTTCAGCCTCCTGCATCTGCACGCGCACTTCATTGCCGATCACGCAT